>JAFAKZ010000524.1 GCA_019234745.1 Burkholderiales bacterium | reverse complement strand
ACGCGGCAGGGCCAGTGCGGCCTTCAGGTTGCCGTCGCTGGATTCGATATGACCTTCGCGGCCGCCGACAGCGGTGGCGTGGGCGGTGTAGAGAACATTGACAGACATGGTTCGGCTCCTTGCGTTGGGTTGGTTGTGCTTGCTGATGAGCGAACTATATTGCGCAATTAAATTGCACACAATTTTATTTTTCCTATGCAGCCGATAGCATTTGCCCACGGCGGCGGCTGGTTAAGCCATAGTCCAGGACGGCACCCACATAGTTCCGGACTTTCGGGAACATAGCCCTGGACCGACGGCCGCCATGCTAGATTGGCATTTGGCGAGTCAGGCCGAAATCCAGATATGCAGGAGGAAGATCATGAGCAAGGTATTCGTCAATATTGGGCTTAGCCTCGATGGCTATATGGCGCCGGAAGGCATGACCCTGGAACACTGGGGCGACCCTGGGTACAAGGACTGGGGTGCCAAGTGGGGTGCGCTGATGACCTGGCTCATCAAGCTGCAGGTGTTCCGCGAGAACCTCAAGTTCGGGCCAGGAGGCGAGACGGGCCCCGTCAACGATCTGATGCGCCATACCACGGCGCGCATCGGTGCCAATATCATGGGCAAGCGCATGTTCGAGCAGGGCGAGTGTTCCTGGCCGGAGGACGCGCCGTTCCACACGCCCGTCTACGTGCTGACCCATGAGAAGCGCGAACCCTGGGTGCGCCCGGGCGGAACGACCTTCTACTTCGTCAATGAGGGGCCGGAACGCGCCTTGGAGTTGGCGCGGGAGGCGGCCGGCAGTCGCGATATCCGCATCGCGGGCGGGGCGGACGTGATCCAGCAATACCTGAAGCTGGGCGCGGTCGACGAATTGGAAATCGCCCTGGTGCCCGTGCTGTTCGGCAGCGGGCGGCGTCTGTTCGAGAACCTGGGCGAGCCAGGACCGCAGTTTCGCATCGACCGGGTGCTGGATAGCCCAGCCGCTACCCACTTGCGCTACGTGCGTCAGTAAGGGTTTCGCCCTGGGATGAAACGACAAAGCCCGCGGCAATCGCCACGGGCTTTGTCAGTACATCTGCTGTCGGCTGCGCATACGCGCCGCCCATGCTCAACCTGCCAACAAATTCGCCTTCAGGTCTTCCTGGATCGGCTTCTTGCCAAACCAGATGCGCAGGATAGTGCGCGAGAAGTTGTCGCCTTCGATCGTTTCGAAAGGCTTGCCCTTCACCGAGATCACGGAACCCTTGCCAGGGATGAAATCCATCGTCACCACATCGCCCTTGTCCAGCGTGTTGACAGTATCGAAGCCTTCCTTCACCTGCTTGAGCTGTGGCGCCAGGGCGGCCATTTCGGCCGGCGTGGCGTTGTTGTTCATGCCCTCCACCAGCGATTTGTACAGATCTTCCACCTGGATCTTGCGCAGCATGGTCATGGACATGCGGCGCGGGGCATTGGAAGCGATCACCGCTTCACCGTCCTTGGTCTTTTCCGGCATATAGAGGGCACCCACATAGGCCTTCACGATGACGTACTTGATGCGCAGGCCATAGCCGTTGAGGACGAGCTCGCGGCCGGCCACCTTGGCCGTGTCATCGATCTTCATGCCGGCATACTCGATAGCGCTCGCCTGCAGGCAGGCGGCAGCGATCAACATCAGGAGAAATTGCTTCATGTCTCTACCATTTTCTTGTTACAAACGAATTTCAGTATATGCACATTTTCAAATGTTGCAATACCGCTTGGCGGCCCTATCGGAACGCATGCTACGCTGGGTAAGCGGCTGATTTCCTTGACCTGGATCAAACTTGCGGTGCTCCGGCGGGGTGAGGCCCAAATGCACCTATCAATCGCTTGATTGAGTGTCAATCATGCCTGCAGATCACTAAGCTGACAAGACGGTTCGCCGCCGGGCCGCCAGCGATTATCATCGCGACCATCGTGCTGCACCTATACCAGTCCAACCGCCTCGAAACCCTGTCCGAACTGCTGCATGGCGTGCTCGCCGTGCCGCCCACGGCCGTCTACGCGCGCGAGACGGTCATCGTGCAGGCGCGCGGCATGGGGCGTTGGCTGAGCCTGCGCGTGGCGGAGCGCTTCGGCATCTGCGCCAATATCGACTTCCCCCTGCCCGCCTCCTTCCTGTGGCAGCTCACCGAGACGGTGCTGGGCCCGCAGCACAGGCGCAGCGCCTTTGGCGTGGACGAGATGGCCTGGCGCGTGCACGCCATGCTGGCCACGCCACCCGCGGCCTTAGCCGACTACCTGGCGGACGGCCGCGAGCGGCGCCGCTGGCGTCTGGCGCGGCGCCTGGCCGACCTGTTCGATAGCTACCTGGTGTACCGCCCGGATTGGCTTGCCACCTGGGAAGCGGGCAGCGACCTGGGCCTGGGGCCGGACGAAGCCTGGCAGGCGGTGCTATGGCGCCGGCTGGCGGCCGACCGGCAAAGCCCGCACCGCGCCGACCTGCTGGGCCAGCTTGTGAAGCGCCTGCGCAATCCGGCGCCACTCGCCCTGCCCGACCGCGTCATCGCCTTCGGCATGTCGAGCCTACCACCGGCGCTCCTGAGCGTATTGAAAGCACTGGCGCAGCGCTGCGACGTCTGCCTGTTCGTGCTCAACCCGTCGGAAACACCCTGGCGTGATGTGGACCGCCGCGCCCAGGCCGAGCTGGTGGGCGAGCGCCTGCTGGCTGCCTGGGGCGGACAGGGGCGCGACTTTCTCGACCGCATCGCGGGCGAAGTGGAACTGCACAGCCTGTTCCTGCCCACCGCAGCCGATACCCTGCTGAGCGCGGTGCAGCAGAGCGTGTTGACGCTGGTACCCATCGAGCAGCCAAGCCTAGACGACAGCATCGCCATTCACGCCTGCCACAGCCCTCTGCGCCAGGTAGAGACGCTAAAGGATGCCCTACTCGCGCGCCTGCGCAACGACCCCAGTCTGCAGGCGGACGATATTGTGGTGCTTTGCCCCGATATCGAAACCTACGCACCGCACGTGGAAGCCGTATTCGGCCATGGCGAACCGAGCCTACCGTACGCCGTGGCGGACCGCGGCGGCCTCAGTGCCTCGCCCCTGCTCAACGGTTTCGTCACTTTGCTATCCATGGTGGATGGCGGCTGGGAGGCGAGCGCCGTGCTGCCCCTGCTGGAAATTCCCGAGTTGGCGCAAAGCTTCGGCTTGAAGGAAGACGATCTACCACTGGTGCGCGCCTGGGTGGCCGAGGCGGGCGTACGGCGCGGCCGCACGGGCGACGCCTTCAGCTGGGACGCTGGCATCGGCCGCCTTTTGCTGGGTACTGCCATGCCCGACCGGCTGGACGACACGGCCCAGGTATTCGCGGGCCTACATCCCGTTGCCGACCTTGACCTGCGCTTCGGCGAGCGCGTGGCCGGCCTCGCCCGATTCGTACGCACGCTGGCGCGCTGGCAGGATGTGCTGCAAGCGCCCAGGCCGCTCACGGCTTGGTCTCGGCTGCTGCTGGACTGGGTCAACACCTGGTTCGGCGTCGACCATGCCGCCGAGCCCACGCGCGAACGCCTGCGCCTGGCCCTGGTGGCGCTGGGCGATGTGGCGGGCCACAGCGGCATGGAGCAGGCGGTCGGCCATGCGGCCGTGACGGAGTACCTGGGCGAGAAGCTGGCCGATGCCTCCGGCGCCGGTGGCTTCCTTACGGGTGGCATCACCTTCGCCCAGCTCGTGCCCATGCGCAATATCCCCTTCCGCGTCATCGCCGTGCTGGGCCTGGAGGACGGCGCCTTCCCGCGCGAACAGCGCCCGGACGGCTTCGACCTGATGAGCCGCCAGCCCCGCGCCGGCGACCGCTCGCGCCGGCTGGACGACCGTTGGCTGTTCCTCGAGACGGTACTGGCCGCGCGCGATGCGCTATTGCTGTTCTACACGGGTCGCGACGCACGCAGCGACGTGACGCTGCCGCCGTCCACCGTCATCGCCGACCTGCTCGACGCCATCGCGGAAAACTGGGGCAGCGAGCGAGCCGAAGCCGTGCAGCATAGCCACCCCCTGCAGCCGTTTTCACCGCGCCGCTTTGCCGCCGACGCCGCCCTGCCCAGCTTCGACATGCGCTGGGCAAAGATCGCGGCACATGCGGGTACGGGCGATGCGCTGCCCGCAACGCTGGCCGATTGGCATACCCTGCAGGAGATGCCGGCGGAGGTCGAGCTGGCCGACCTGCTCGCCTTTGCACGCGACCCTGCCGGCTGGTTCCTGCGCCGCCAGGGCGTGCGTTTCGAGCGTGCGGAACGAGCACTGGAGGAGCGGGAACCGAGCACCTTGAGCAATGCCGATGCACGGCAGCTGCTTGCGCTCTCCGGCGCTCAGGCAGACGACGCGGCAGCCCTACATGCCGTCGGTGCCGCAGCCGCCATCCTGCCCGCAGGCAAGCTGGGCGAGGCGTGGGCCACCCGCGCCGCCGCCGAATTCGCCCCGGCCGTAGCGCGCTGGCGCGAGCTGCCGCAGGGCGAACTGGCCCTCGACCTGCAATTGGACAAGCACCGGCTGATCGGTACCCTGCGCGGCGTCGGCCCCAATGGCCTTGCCCTGCGCCAACCGGGGCCGCTGTGGGAAAGCGTGCGCATCGACGCCTGGCTGCGCCACCTGTGCCTGTGCGCGAGCGGCAGCGCGAACCCGACCCAGCTCGTCGGCCTCGACGAACTTGCTCACTACGCCCCGCCGGGCAACTCACGCGAGCTGCTAGAGGCCTGGCTCGATCTCTACCTGATGGCGCATCGGCAACCACCGACGCTGCTCCCGCGCGGCAGCCTGGCAGCAGCCGCTGGCGCACGCAGCAAGGACGGCGATGTCGATCTCGCGGCCGGGCTGGACCAGGCGATCAAGGCCTGGGTAGGCAACGAACGCGTGGCGGGCGAAGGCAGCTTCCCCAATACGCGCGCCCTATGGCGCGAGCAGCCACCGCTAGACGAAGATTTTGTCGCGCAGGCCCTGCAGCTGTTCGGGCCCATGTTGGCGGCCGAAACGTTCGAGAAGCTGACATGAGCTTCGACGCGGACATCAGCAACCTCGACGGGCTGCAGCTGATCGAGGCCAGTGCCGGCACGGGCAAGACGTGGACCATCGCCGCCCTGTATGCGCGACTCGTGCTGGAAAGGGACCTGACGCCGGACCAGATCCTCGTCGTCACCTATACACGCGCGGCCACGGCTGAGCTGCGCGGCCGTATCCGCAGCCGCCTGGCCAGCCTGGCGCGCGCCTTCGCCACCGGCCGCGCGAACGACTCGTTCGAGCAAACCCAACTCGACCAGCCCCCAAGAGAGTCGTGTGAGCGGACAGCCGAACGCCTGCGCCTGGCCGTATCGGCCTTCGATGCGGCCGCCGTATTCACCATCCACGCCTTCTGCCAGCACGCACTGGCCGAGCACGCGCTGGCGGCCGGCGTGGAGCTGGGGCGCGAGTTCGTGGGCGACGAAACGGCCATGCTGGAAGCAGCGGCCGATATGGCCTGGAAGGCGGAAGTCGAAGCAGCCGACAGCGACTGGCTGCGCTACCTGATCGAGCGCAAGCAGGGGCCGGATGCCTGGGCGGCGCTGCTGCGCGGTGTGATGGATCGCAGCAATCTGCATATCGAGCTGCCGGCGCAGGGCGATACGGTGCAGGCCGCTGCTGCCTTCACGGATGCCTTCACCGCAACAGCCCGTGCTTGGCATGCCGAGCGCGCAGCCGCACGGGCCTGGCTCGATACTCAGATCGAAGCGAAAACGCTCAGCGGCAGCAGCCATCGACGCGCCTGGGTCGATACTTCGCTCGCCTTCTGGGACACATGGCTAAGCGGTCCGGCCAGCCCCGCCCTGCCGGGCAAGCCGTCTGAGTCCACGGTCGCGCGCCTATGCGCCGACAGCCTGCGTGGCGCCCTCAAGGGTGGCGCTACCGTACCCACTGTTTTCGAGCACTTCGCCCCGCTCGTCGACAAGGCGCGCGCGCTGGCCGCCGCCTACGAGGCACGGCTGGCGGCCCTGCATGGCCGGCTGGTCGAGACGCTGCGCGCACACGTGCATGCGCAGAAGGTCGAGCGCGGCGTGATGAGCTACCACGACCTGCTGGTAGAGCTGGATGCCGCGCTGGCGGCCGACGGCGGCGCTGTATTGGCGCGCGCCCTGCAGCAGCGCTACCGGGCTGCGCTGATCGATGAGTTCCAGGATACCGATCCGCTGCAATTCCGCATCTTCGAACGCGTGTTCGGCCACGGTGCCGTGCCCTGCTTCCTGGTCGGCGACCCAAAGCAGGCCATCTATGCGTTTCGCGGTGCCGAGCTGCACGCCTACCTGGCCGCCCGCGAGCGCGTACCGGCCGAATCGCGCCATACCCTGCGTACAAACTGGCGCAGTACGCCTGCCCTTGTCGGAGCGGTGGAGCGCCTGTTCCAGCGCAGCACGCAGCCTTTCGTGATCGAGGGGCTGGACTTTCCCCATGTCGACGCACTCGCCGGCAAACCGGCCTTGCTGGTCGACGGCCAGTCCGTCGCGGCCCTGCAGTGGCGCTGGCTGGGCGAGGGCCTGGGCAAGATGGAGGCGCGACACCGTGCCGTCGACGCGACGGCCGATTGTATCGCCCACTACTTGCAACCGGGCCGCACCATGCTGGGCGAGCGCCCCCTGGCGGGCGGTGATGTCGCCGTGCTCGCCAGCAGCCACGCCGAACTGGAGGCCATGCACGCGGCGCTGGCGGTGCGCGGCGTGGCGAGCGTGCGGCTGAGCCGGGAAAGCGTGTTCCACACACCCGAGGCGTCCGACCTGCTGCAGGTGCTGACGGCGCTGGCCGAGCCTTCCGACACGCGCCTGCGCAACGCGCTGCTCACCGTATCGATGGCGCTCAACGCGGGTGAAATTGCCGCGGCGCTGGACGACGAGGCGGGCTGGGATGCGTGGTGGCTGCAGTTCCATGGCTGGCACGAACTGTTCGCGGCCAAGGGCGCCATGGCGGCCCTGAGCGCTTGGCTCACGGACAGCGGCACGGCGTTGCGATTGGCGGCGCTGCAGGATGGGGAGCGGCGCCTAACGAATCTGTTGCATCTGTTCGAGCTGATCGAACTCGCCCAGCAGGAACGCGCGGGCGTCGGCCCTCTATTGTCCTGGTATCGCCAGGAGCTGACGGCCGCGGCAACCGGCGAGGACGACGCGCGCATCATGCGCCTGGAAAGCGACGCGGCGCGCGTGCGGCTGATTACCATCCACGCTTCCAAGGGCCTGGAATTTCCCGTCGTGTTCTGCCCCTTCCTGTGGGATGGCCAGTTGATGCGACAGGGCGAACTCACCCTGTGTTACGAGCAGGGCCGACCCGTGCTCGACCTTGGTTCGCCGCAACAGCCTGCGCGCGCGGCGGCAGCCGAACAGGAGCGCTTGGCGGAAAAGCTCCGCCTACTCTATGTGGCCCTCACCCGCCCCATCAGTGCCTGCATCCTGGCCTGGGGTGACGTGAAAGACGTCGAATCATCCGCACTCGGCTGGCTACTGGCCGGCGGCGATAGGCGGAAGCGCGACGGTACGGCCCTGCGCGGCGAGATCGATACGCTGATGGCCGCGCAGCCTGCTGGCGCCATGGCCTGGCTCGCACCAGAGGCCGCAAGCGAACTGCCGGCGGCAACCCAGCCCAACATCCCGCCAATACAAGTTGCCACTCTCGACCGCAAACTCGCGTGGCGCTGGCGCATGAGCAGCTTCTCTGCGCTCACGGCCGGCCTGCACGACGAGCGGCCCGATCACGATCTGCAATTACCGGTCGCGACGGAGCCCGCCAGCACGGGCCGCTTCGACGCCTTCCCCGCTGGCCCGCGCGCAGGGGTGTGTCTGCACAGTCTGTTCGAGACCTGGGATTTCGCCTCTACCGACCGTATGGCCCTGGAAGCGCTGTCGCGCAAACTGCTGGAAGAACACGGCTTCGACGCGAACTGGACGACGATGGCGGCCGATATGGTGGAAGCCACGCTGGACGCGCCCCTGATCGACGGCCTGCGCCTGCGCGGCCTGGCTCCGGCGGCCAAGCTGGTGGAACTGGAATTCACCTATACCTTGCAGCCCTTCGGCTGGCCCGCGCTGATCGCCATCCTGGCCGACCCGCGCCATGGTGTGCCGCCGGCGTTTGCGCAGGCGGCGCGTCAGCTCACTTCGCAGGCGGCGGCCGGCTACCTCAAGGGCTACATCGACCTGACCTGTGAGCTGGGCGGCCGCCACTACGTACTGGACTGGAAGTCGAACCGGCTCGACCGCTTCGATGACGCCGCCCTGGAGGCCGAAATGGCAGCGGAGCATTACTACCTGCAGGCGCTGATCTACTGCGTGGCCCTGCACCGCTTCCTGCGCTGGCGCCATGCCGATTACGACTTCGAACGCGATTTCGGCGGCGCCATCTACCTGTTCCTGCGCGGTATGGACGCGGACGCGCCGGGGAGCGGTGTGTGGCATCATCGCCCCTCTCTTGGCCTGATTAAGGCGCTGGAAGCATTGTTGTGTGGAGACAAGCCTTGAATACCGCGACGCTACCGGCATTCGCCGCCGAATGGGTGGAATGGCTGCGCACGCACTGCCCGGTGGCCGACGCCCTGGCGCTCGCCACGGCTGGCCTGGTGGCCGTGCGGGCCGAGGAAGGCCACGTCTGCGTCGATCTTTCGCAAGAAGTCGGGCAGACCTGGAACGGCACGACCTGGCCCGCAATCGAAACCTGGCAGGCCAGCCTCCTGGCCAGCGGCTTCGTGGCCCAGGAGGCGCCGACCATGCCCCTCGTGCTCGACGCGGGCCGGCTCTACGTCGCCCGCCTGTGGCAAGACGAGGCCGAGTTGGCGCGCCGCCTCTTGCGGCTCGCGGGGCCCAGCGCACATACGCCGGAGCGCATCCGCGCCGTGCTTAAGCAGCTCTACGGCCGACTGGTGGAAGACGAAGACCAGCACGCGGCCGTCGCCACGGCGCTGCTCAACCGACTGACCATCATCGCCGGCGGCCCCGGCACCGGCAAGACGACGACCGTGGCCAAGGTGCTGGCTGCGTTGATCACGCTCAAGCCGGACAACCATATCGTTCTAGCGGCCCCCACGGGCAAGGCCGCCGCGCGTATGGCCGAGGCAATGGGGCGGGCCAAGGATAAGCTGGGCCTGGACATGCTGACCTTGTCCGCCCTGCCCGAAGAGGCCATCACGCTGCACCGCCTGCTCGGCTACCGGCCGGACAGCGCCACGCCGCGCCATGGGCCGGAGCAGCCGCTGGCGCTGGACGTGCTGGTGGTGGACGAAGCGTCCATGCTCGACCTCTCCCTGTTCGCGCGCCTGGTTGCTGCGCTACCAGCGCACGCCACGCTTATCCTGCTGGGCGACGACGAGCAACTGGCCTCCGTGGAAGCGGGCAATGTATTTGCCGACCTGGCGCGGCAAGCCGGATTGAGCACGGAAGGAGCGGCCCGATTGCACCAGGCGTCCAACCTGCGCCGTGCCGCCAGCGCCACGCCCAGCGCGCTGGGCAACGGCATCACCCGCCTGAGCAAAAGCCGCCGCTTCGATGCGGACAGCGGCGTCGGCGCACTCGCCGCCGCCATCCGCCAGGGTGAGGGCAAGGGGGCCATCGAGCTGCTGCAGTCGGGCCGCAGCGATCTCGCCTGGCATCCGGGCACAGAAAGGCAGATTCGGGCTGTATTCCTACGCGAGCTGGAAACGCACCTGGCCGACTACCGCCAGGCTGTGGCCGCCGCCGAGCCCGCCGCGGCCTGGGCCGTCTTCCAGCGCCTGTGCATTCTCAGCCCCGTGCGCGAAGGGCCCTCCGGCGTCGAGCAACTGAACCGCCAGGCCGAAACGCAGCTGCTGGGCCACGACACGCGGCGCCGCCCCTTCTATGCCGGGCGCCCCGTCATCGTGCGCGCCAATGCGCCGGGCCTGGGTCTTGCGAATGGCGATATCGGCATCACGCTGGCAGGGCCCGACGGCCTGCAGGTGCATTTCCTCACGCCTACCGGCTGGCGCGCCTTCCTGCCCAGCCGCCTGCCGCGCCACGACACGGCCTTTGTGCTGACGGTGCACCAGGCGCAGGGTTCGGAGTTCAATACCGTATGGTTGATGCTGCCCGATGAGGACGCGCCGCTGCTTGATCGCACGCTGGTCTATACGGCCGTGACGCGGGCAAGGCAGCGGGTGGCAATCTGGGGTTCGGCGGCGACTTTCGACCAGGCCGTCGCTCGGCGCGCGGGACGTGTATCCGGTTTGGCCAAGCGGTTAGGGTCTGTTGACGCTTGCTTACCGGATCAAGCGTCAACAGACCCTACCACGGGCTGATAGGCCTCCAGCCAATTGATCAAGTCTGCGGCCGGCATAGGTCGGGCGAAGAAATAACCCTGCGCCACGTGGCAGCCTTCCTCGCGCAGGAAGGCTAGCTGCTCGGCCGTCTCCACCCCTTCGGCCACGACCGTGAGGCGCAGGCTCTGGCCGATGCGCACCACGGCGCTGGCCAGCGCGCAGTCGTCCTCGTCCTCGCCCAGGTCGCGCACGAAGGTCTGGTCCAGCTTCAGTTCCTTCACGGGAAAGCGCTTGAGGTAGCCCAAGCTGGAATAGCCCGTGCCGAAATCGTCCACGGCCAGCGTCACGCCCATTTCGTCCAGCGCCGTCAGGGCCGACAAGGTGGACTCATCGTGCATCATCAGGCTTTCCGTGATCTCCAGCGTGAGCCGCGCCGGCTCCACGCCGTGCTTCCACAGCGCGTCGGCCACCATGGCCGGTACGTCCTCGTGGCGGAACTGGCGCGCCGACAGGTTGATGGCGATATGGGGCATATCGATGCCGGCCGCCTGCCATTCGCTCATCTGGCGGCAGGCCGCATCCAGCACCCAGGCGCCGATGGCGTCGATCAGGCCGCTATCTTCCGCCACGGGGATAAAGCGCGCCGGCGACACCATGCCCCAGGTCGCGTGCGGCCAGCGCAGCAGCGCCTCCAGGCCGTAGATGCTGCCGTCGCCGATGCGCACCTGGGGTTGGTAGTAGAGCATCAGGTCGCCGCGCTGCAGCGCCTGGCGTAGCTCGTTCTCCACCTCCAGCCGCTCGGCCGTCTCCTCGTTCATCTTGGTGCGGTAGAAACGATAGCCGTTGCGCCCGGCCTCCTTGGCCCGGTACATAGCCGTGTCGGCGTGCTTGAGCAAGTCGTCGTAATTCTTCGCATCGTCCGGGTACAGGCTGATGCCCACGCTGGCCGAGCCGGACAGACGGTGCTCGTCGATTATCACCGTCTCCGTCACCGCAGCGATCAGTTTCTCCGCCACCAGCGCGGCGCCCGTAGCGTCGCAGTCGGGCAGCATGACGACGAATTCGTCACCGCCCTGCCGGCACACCGTATCGCAGTCGCGCACCACCTCTTCCAGGCGAGCGCTGATAGCGCACAGGAAGCGGTCGCCCACGGCGTGGCCGAGCGAGTCGTTGATGGTCTTGAAACGGTCCAGATCGATAAACAGCAGGGCCACGGCGCTGCCCTCGCGCTCGGCGCGGGCCAGCGCCAACTCCACGCGGTCGATCAGCAGCGAGCGATTGGGCAGGCCGGTGAGCGAGTCGAAGAAGGCCAGTGCGTGGATGCGCGACTCGGTGGCGTGGTGCTCGATGGCGATGGCGGCCAAGTGGGTCACGGACTCGACCACGCGCCGGTCGAACTCGCCTGCACTGCGCGGTTCTTCATAGTAGAGGGCAAAGGTGCCCAGCACGCGGCCATCGCGCGCATGGATGGGCGTAGACCAGCAGGCGCGCAGGCCGCAGAGCTCGGCTACCTCGCGCGCCAGCAGCCAATTCGGGTCCCGGACAATGTCGACCGTTTCCACCGTTTTGTCGAGGTAGGCGGCGACGCCGCAGGTGCCGACATCTGGGCCGATAGCCAGGCCGTTGACGCTCTTGACGAATTCGATGGGCACGGAAGGCGATGCGCCATTGTACAGGCAGCCTTCTTCCAACAGCAGGATGGTGCAATGCGCGCCGTCGGTCAGCGCTTCTACACGCCGCGCCAGCAGGTCCAAGGTCTGTGACAGCGAATGACCCGCCGCCACGCCTGCCAGCACGTCGTGCTGGAGCGCCAGCAGCCCTTCGCCGCGCGCCTGCTCCACCATGTCGCGCGCGTAGGCAATGATAAATTCCTCGCCATCGAGTGCCAGGTAAGAAGCGTGGATTTCCACCGGGATGCGCGCACCCTCGCTGGTGACAAACTCCGAACGCGTGGTACGCGCACCGGCTCGCTTCACGGCGTCCCAGCGTGCGGGCCAGGCCTCGGCCGGCGCCTGTATGTCGATCTCCCAGATGGGCAGGCCGACGATGGCCTCGCGCGGGCGCTTGAGCAGCTCCGCCGCGTAGCGGTTGGTATCGCGTATGGTGCCGTCGCGGTTGATCCAGATGGCGCAAAGATGGGCCTGCTCGACGGTGAACTGCAAGAGTTTGAGGCGGCGCTCGGCCTCGGTCTGCCGGCCGATGTCGTGGACGATGGAATACAGCAGCGGGCGACCGGCCACGATGACGGGGTTCACCATCACTTCCACATCGTGCACCTCGCCATTCTTCAAGCGGTGCTGGAATTGGAAGTAGGGCTCGTCCTCCTCCTGCGCCGCGCTCATCTTGCGCCTCACTTCTTCGGCGGGGAGGATATTGATATCGGTAATCTTGATCTGCTCGAATTCCCGCTCCGTGTAACCGTAGTATTGGCGCGCAGCGGCGTTGGCGGCCACGATGTCGCCCGTCGACGGATCGATCATCAGCTTCACGGCCTGGCTGCGTTCGAACACCTCGCGGTAAGCACGTTCGCTCTCGCTCAGTTGCTTCTCCGCCGCCTTGCGCCAACCGATGTCGGACACGAGCGCCAACGCGCCCAGGTAGTTGCCCTGCCGGTCGAAGAGCGGCGAGGTGGACAGTTCGGCCCACAGCTCTTCGCCATCCAGGCGGCGAAAGCGGAACTCGTGTGTTTCTCTTACGCCCTGGCGGCGTCGCTCCACATTGCGCTCGGCCGTGTCCTTTTCCGCGGTGTCCATCAACTCGTACATGGACATGCCCATCAGGCGCTCAACGCTGCCACCCAGCATCTGGGCCATGCGCGGGTTGATGTAGCGGGTGCGGCAGTCGGGGTCGATAAACCACACGCCCTCTTCTGCGCTGTCGACGATCTGGCGGAAGAAGTCCGAGTCTTCGGGCGGGTCGGCTGCTGGGCTCATTGCGTTCGGGTCGAAACGGGTGCTCACGTACAATCCATGCCGGCAGCCCAAATCCCACCGCGGCACCCGTCATCAAACGTATGGCGCGCCCTAAGCAAGGAGTGGCATATCAGGCCGGCTCTATCTGTAAAGATTAGCCTACTCTGTGCAAGCTAACCGAGAGCGCGGACAAATGCCAAGTTTGCCGCGCGTTGATGGGCGGCCAGTGTGGCATCGCAGTATGACAAACGCGTAGTTCAGCGTTAGTAGAATGGTCGCCCATGGGGCGCCCGTGACTAGTGAAACGTGACGCGCCGCTTCGCGGCATCGGTGAAATGCTAGGTACGCATCCACGCCTCATCACATTTCACGTTTCACGCATCACATGACCTAGATCCGTGACGGCTGATAGCGCTGGAACGATCCCGGCACGTCGTCCGCGTGATCGAAGCTGACGTATTCCCAGGCATCCGGGTCGCTCATCAGTTCGCGCAGGAGCTTGTTGTTCATGGCGTGGCCGGACTTGAAGCCTTCAAAGGAGGCGATCAGGGGGTAGCCCAGCACATACAGGTCGCCGATGGCATCGAGCACCTTGTGGCGCACGAACTCGTCCTCGAAGCGCAGGCCGCCCTGGTTGAGCACACGGTAGTCGTCCAGCACGATGGCGTTTTCCATGCTGCCGCCGCGGCCGAGGTCGTTCAGCACCATATACTCCACCTCATGCATAAAGCCGAAGGTGCGGGCGCGTGCTACTTCCTTGATGTAGGAGGTCTGGGCGAAGTCGAGTTCTACCGACTGGGCCGACTTCTTGAAGGCAGGATGGTTGAACTCGATGGTGAGCTTGACCTTGTAGCCTTCGAACGGGCTAAGGCGAACCCATTTGTCGCCTTCCACCGCTTCGACGGGCTTCTTGACGCGCACATAGCGCTTCTTCGCGGCCTTCTGCTCCACCACGCCAGCCTGCTGCAGCAGGTAGAGAAAAGGGGCGGCGCTGCCATCCATGATCGGGATCTCGGACGCGGTCACGTCGACCAGCACATTGTCGATGCCCAGCCCGGCAAAGGCCGACATCAAATGCTCGATCGTTCCTACCCGCACGCCGTCTTTGACGAGCGTTGAGGAGAGACGGGTATCGTTGACCAGGTCCACACCCACCCTGAAGCTAGGCCGTTCGGGCAGATCGACCCGCCGGAACACGATGCCATGGTCGACCGCAGCCGGGGACAGGGTCAAATCGACCTTCTGCCCGGAATGCAGGCCAACGCCGACGGCGTGTATCGGCGATTGCAGGGTGCGCTGATAAATCATGGTGGCAGCTTTTGATAGGGGCAAACGACCACCATTTTGCCATATCGCAAAATGGGTTTCGATTGAACCTTTCTATCAGAGCGATACGCTACAGGTGCGACCAGTGGAGAGTCGCACTATGCGCGCATTGCCGCTCCCGATCAATCTGCCTGCTTGCGCAGGAAGGCCGGGATATCCATATCGCCGCCGGCGAACACATTGCCACGGGGCGATTCCACCGCCGCGCCGACGGTGGCCGCCCGACGGCCGTTGCGGAACACCGCCGGCTGGTCGTACTGGTCGTAGTCGGTAGCCGGCAGGGCGTCGTCCGTGCCCGTGCGCTGCACCACGTGCAGGTTCGGCGCCTTCTTCGCCTCGCGGCCGCCCAGGCCCGTGGCCACCAGCGTCACGCGGAAGCCCTCGCCCATGTTCTCGTCGATGGCCGTGCCGAAGATGATCTTCGCGTCCTCGGCCGTGTAGGCCTTGATCGTATCCATCACTTCGTGCACTTCGCGCATCTTCATGCTGTAGTCGGCCGTGATGTTCACCAGCACGCCACGGGCGCCATTCAGGCTGATGTCTTCCAAGAGCGGGCTGGCGACGGCTGCTTCGGCCGCTTCGCGCGCGCGGTCCGGGCCGGTTGCCATGGCGGAACCCATCATGGCCATGCCCATTTCCGTCATCACGGCCTTCACATCGGCGAAGTCCACGTTCACCAGGCCCGGCACGTTGATGATTTCGGCGATACCGGCCACGGCCCCCTTGAGCACGTCGTCGGCGGCCTTGAAGGCATCCTTGAACGACACATCGTCGCCCAGCACGGCCATCAGCTTGTCGTTGGGGATGATGATCAGCGAGTCGACATACTTGGTCAGCTCATCGATGCCCGTTTGCGCGGCCTTCTGGCGCTTGCCTTCGAAGGCGAACGGACGCGTCACCACGCCCACCGTCAGGATGCCCTTCTCACGTGCGATCTGCGCCACGATGGGCGCAGCGCCCGTACCCGTGCCGCCACCCATGCCGGCCGTGATGAACACCATGTCGGCGCCTTCCATCATCTCGGCGATGCGCTCGCGGTCTTCTTCCGCAGCGGCGCGGCCGATTTCCGGGTTGGCACCGGCGCCCAGGCCCTTGGTCAGGCCCGAACCCAGCTGCAGCACGTGTTCAGCGCGGTTGCGCTTGAGTGCCTGTGCATCCGTATTGGCGCAAATGAACTCCACGCCGGTCACGCCGGCATCGATCATGTGGTCGACTGCGTTGCCGCCGCAGCCACCCACGCCGATCACCTTGATCTTCGCGACGGGAACGATGTCCTGTGCCGCTTCCAAGAACGAAATTGCCATTGTTGCTCTCCTCTGTGCCCGAACTAACTCGAAAAA
>JAFAKZ010000502.1 GCA_019234745.1 Burkholderiales bacterium | reverse complement strand
AGCAACTGCCGGCAGTCCACCACGCGCAGGTCGTTGTCCCGGGCAAAACTCATCAAGAAGGTGTAAACACGCGGGTCGACCTTTTCCAGCTGCTTGTCGATGGCGACGCAGCGGACATTGTCCATCATCATCGGGCGCACGTAGGGGGCGTAGGACAGTTTCTGGTCCATGCCGAACGTGGATAGGATGCCCGACAGGCGCTCGGCCCAGTCAGACGGCCGGAATTCACGGCCGCTTTTGGTGAGGCCCTGGATGATGACTTCGTACGGATTGCAAATCATCTTGTCGTACTTTGGCTCAAGTTCGCCTCACTCCGCGCCCTATGGTGCGGATTAGTTGGCGTGCCTATACAGGCTTGGATTATTCTAGCCGGCTTGGGGTAGTTCGGCTGCCCTCAGTAGAAAAGCACGAGGAGACAAGCATGACCAAACCGGTAAGCCGCATTTTACTGGTAAATGATGAAAAGCTGGTGTTAAAAGCACTGGTGAAGGGGTTGAATGCTGCGGCGCGGCAATTAGACAACCCCATGGGCGTTACGTTCGCAGGCGTGGAGACGGCGCGCGAGGCGCTGGCCGCCATCCGCGAAGATGGCGAAGTGCAGGCCGTGATCGTGGACGATCAGCTGCACAAGCTGGGCACCAACGGCAAGGACAAGAAGACGGGCAAGCGCCTGCAGATGTCGGCGCTCGACCTGGTGCACGCCATCCACGAGCTGCGCCCGGAGCTGGATGTTTACGTGCTGATCGCCCAGCAGGACGAGGCCGAGGTCGTCAACACGCTTCTGTGCGAAACGGTGGACGGCTACTTCTACCGCGACGACCCGGACTACCTGGGCTGGTACCGCATCCTCAGCTCGCAATTGCAGGAACGGGCAAATACGCCGTTCTACGACAAGCTCAAGCAGTACGTCTTCATGGCCAAGGACGCCTGGCATACGCCTGGCCACAGCTCGGGCGACAGCCTGCGCGGCAGCCCGTGGGCCGAGGACTTCTACGAATTCATGGGCGAGCATATGTTCAAGGGCGACCTGTCCGTCTCGGTCCCCATGCTCGACTCGCTGCTCCACCCTACCGGCATTATCGAGGAAGCACAGCAGATCGCCGCCAAGGCTTTTGGTGCGCGCCGCACCTTCTTCGCTACCAACGGTACGTCGACGGCCAACAAGGTCATCCTGCAGACCTTGATCGCCCCGGGTGATAAGCTGCTGCTCGACCGCAACTGCCACAAGTCCGTGCACCACGGCGTGGTGATCTCGGGCTCCTTGCCCGTCTACCTCGATTCCAGCACGAACCTGGAATATGGCTTGTTCGGCCCCGTGCCCAAGGCGACCATCTTCAAGGCGATCGAGGAGAACCCCGACGCCAGCGCGATGATCCTGACCAGCTGCACCTACGATGGTCTGCGCTACGACCTCAAGCCCATCATCGATGCGGCCCACGCCAAGGGCATCAAGGTGATCATCGACGAGGCCTGGTACGGCCACGCGCGCTTCCATCCGGAATTCCGCCCCACGGCGCTGGAGTCGGGCGCCGACTTCGCCACGCAGTCCACGCACAAGGTGATGAGCGCCTTCTCGCAGGCCTCGATGATCCACGTGAACACGGAGCACTTCAACGAGCACCTGTTCCGTGAGAACTACAATATGCACACCTCCACTAGCCCGCAGTACAGCATGATTGCGAGCCTGGACGTGGCGCGCCGGCAGATGAGCATGGAAGGCTACAAGCTGCTGAGCCGCACGCTGGCGCTTGCGGCCGAATTGAAGGAGCTGATCAACTCCACGGGCGTGTTCCGCGTATTGGAGCTTGATGACCTGCTGCCAGAGTCGGTGAAGAACGACGGCGTGCGGCTGGACCCGACCAAGATCACGGTGGACATCTCCGAATCTGGCTACACGGTGGACGATCTGCAGAAGCTCTTGTTCGAGCGCTTCAATATCCAGATCGAAAAGTCGACCTTCAACACCATCACGCTCCTGCTCACCATCGGCACCACGAAGAGCAAAGTGTCGCGTCTATACGACGCCTTGATGCGCATCAGCCGCGAGAGTCGCGCGCCGCGCCGCATCTATCGCACGCCGGCCATCCCGCACTTCACCTCGCTCAAATTCCTGCCGCGCGATGCTTTCTACTGCGCGGGCGAGCTGGCGCCATTGCTCGACGAGGCAGACCAGGTCAATCAGAAGCTGGCAGGCCGTATCTGCGCAGACCAGATCGTGCCTTATCCGCCGGGCATCCCCGTGCTGGTGCCGGGCCAGATCATCACGCCGGAGATCATCAGCTACCTGATCACGTTACTGCGTAGCCAGAAGCAGGTGGAGTTGCACGGCGTGGTGTTTGACGGCTGGTTGCCGTGTATTCGCGTGTTGACGGAAGCTGAAACAGAGTCATTGAGACCACTGGACGGCGCCCATTGATTCGAGCATGCTAGGCACCCATGACACGCGAGACAAATGTCTCTCTGGTACCGTCGCCGCAGGCTGCTGAGGACGTAGCCGCGCTCAATGAACGAGCGTGGCTACTGCAATATGGCAACCCGCTGGAAGCGCGTGCCCTGGCAAAACGTGCATTGGACCTCTCTCGCGCCGGGGGCGACGAGCGTAGTGCCGCCTACGCCCGCATCACGCTGGCCTGCTATGAAATGCGCCATGGCGACCGCGATGTGGCCGACCAGGAAGCGCATGAGATTCGTCAGTATTTTGCCGACCAGCACGACCTGCGTGGGCAGATGCGCGCCAGCTTCTGCCTGGCGGCGCGGTTGATACGCAACGGCCAGCCCGAACTCGCCTACGCCGAGATCATTGGCTACCTGCCAGAACTGGATCGCGCCGATCCCGTCGACGCATTTTCGATGTACAACTCGCTCGGCATATGCTGTTGCGAATCGGGGATGATGGACGACGGGATGCGCCACCTCTACCGTGCGCTGGGCAGCGCGCGTGAGCTGGGCTGCAACGACCACCTGACGCTGATCCTGTCCAACCTCGGCGCTACCCAGCACGACGCAGGCAACTACGAGGACGCCATCCGCTTCCTGGTCGAGGCCTATGAGCGCCTGGTCACCGCCGGCGTAGAGTCGCTGGCACCCTTGGTGGCCAGCAACCTGGCCATGTGCCAGCTGGCCATCGGCGCGCACCAGGCCGCCTACGACACCATCCAGCCGCATATGTCGATGGACGACGAGTCCGTGCACATCGGTACGGCCGACTCGGCCTTCTTCAAGGCCATCGCCGCGCACACCTATACGGTGCGCCAGGAATGGGACGTGGCGCGCAAACTGATCGAGCAGGCACTGGAAGGGGCCGAGCGCTCGGGCGACATCCGTGTCGAGACGCACTGCCATTGGGTGCATGGACTGATCGAGCGCGGGGAGGGGCATCTGGGCGAGTCGCTGGCGGCCCTGCAGCGCGCGGCCAAGAACCTGCCGCGCCTGAAGGACCCCTACTACCCAGTGCAGATCTACCGTGAACTGAGCCGTGCGCATGCGGAGCTGGCGCAGTGGCGCGAGGCCTATGAGTGCCTGGAGGAGTTCCAGGATATCTTCCAGCGCTCGCAAGGCAGCGCAGCGCGGGCGCGCACGCAGATTTTGCAGATACAGAACGAACTGGACGATGCCGAGCGCGAACGCGACTTCGCCCTGATGAAGCAGGCCGAGGCCGAGCGTGCGCGCAGCGAGCTGGAGTCGCTCAACCACGAATTGGCCATCAAGGTCGACGAGATCCAGCGTCTGCAGACCAAACTGCGCGACCAGGCCATACGCGACCCGCTCACCGACCTGTATAACCGCCGCTACCTGCAGGAAGAGCTGGGCAATGAAATCCGCCTGGCCGAACGGCGCTACTACCCGGTGACGGTGGTACTGATCGACATCGACCACTTCAAGCAGGTGAACGACCGCTACGGCCACCCGGTGGGCGACCGCGTGCTGGTCGAGTTGGCCGAACTGATGCGCGGCAATATCCGCGGCTCGGATTTCGCCTGCCGTTACGGCGGCGAGGAGTTCTGCCTGGTGCTGTCTGACATCGGGGTAGATCGCGCCACGCAGCGCATTCAGGACCTGCTGGACCGCTTTCATGCCCTGGTCGTAAACGTGGGCGGCAAGAAGTTGAAGAACCTGACCTTCTCCGCCGGCGTCGCCGAATACCCGCGCCATGGTCGCTCGGGCGAGGCGCTTCTCAAGGCGGCCGACGTGGCGCTCTACAATGCCAAGGCCGCAGGCCGCGACCGCATTTTCGAGGCCGAAGAGGCTTAGAGCCAGATCTTTAAGGCGCCGTACTACTCGCGCGTATCAGGCCCAGGCGGCAGGCCCTTGTGCTGGCCCGCGTGCATCACATGGCGCGACAGTAGCTTTGCTCCCGCCGTCTGCCATACGTCCACCACGTAGTCCACATCGTGCCGGCTGCCCCCTTTGCCGCGATGGGCGTCGAGCACAAAGCTCACCACGTCGACGTCGCCATACTCCTCCACCACCAGCCTGCCCACGCGCATATCGTGCCATCCGGCGGCCGTGGCGGCCTTCGCCCAGGTGTCGGCGTCCAATGCATCGAGGCTGTCCTGGTCGCGGTAGCTGAAATCGTCGTCCAGCATCTTGCGCACCGCGTCCTGCTTGCCGGTTACTACGGCGTCCGCTAGTGAACGTTCCTGGCTCAGGTAGGTGGACACTGCACGGGTAGCCATCCCGCCCATCATGGCGTGGCCCGGCGCAGTGTCGGCCATGACTGGGGCGCAGAGCAGCGCAGCGAGTAAGAGGCGGGGCAGGGCGGACTTCATGGTCGAACTCCTGTGAGCGGGCGCAAGAAACGGGCAGGTGAACCGGCCCGTTTCATGTCTAGCATATCGCCAAACAGTCGACTGCATCAGGCCCTTACAGGCCGGACAGGCAGCCCTTCTGGCCGGATGAGTTGGGGTAACCGGTACCGGCATTGTAGGCTGCATGACGGTGTGTCGCGCGACCAGTGGATGCCCAACGTGGGCGGCTCCACCTTGTTGTTGAGGTCTTCTATGCCTAGGCCGTCGCCCGGTGCGGCCTGGGCGAGCGCACCCATCGTTGGCGCCATGAACAATGCGAGCATCAGTTTGCGCAGCATTTGATTCTCCTCGAATAAGGTCGAGCACGTGAGGCCCACGGCGTCAGCGGGCCGTCGCTGCAAAACTACATAACCGCACGGATTTCGTGGGCTAATGTTGCAATAGGTGGTCGTGGCCCTAGCCGGAACAAGGCTTCTCAGCTACGTCGATGACTGGCGAAATTATGAAAGTTCATGTCGCATTGCCGTAAAACCTGCTTGACCGTAATAGGCTATTTCGGAGAGAGTGGACCCTTTTCCGCAACGCACAACGTCTGGAATCATCATGAGCGCCAAGCATTTCCTTCAGTTCAAGGACTTTACCCGCGACGAATACGAGTATTTGTTCGCCCGTACTCGCATCCTGAAGGAACGCCTGCGCCGAGGTGAATTGTACCGGCCACTGGTGGGCAAGACGCTGGCCATGATCTTCGAGAAGACGTCCACGCGTACGCGCGTGGCCTTCGAGGCGGGCATGAACCAGCTGGGCGGCCACGCCATGTTCCTGGCCAGCAAGGACACGCAGCTGGGCCGCGGCGAGCCGATCGAGGACGTGGCGCGCGTGATCGGCCGCATGTGCGACATCGTCATGCTGCGCACCTACGAGCAGAACATCGTCGACACTTTCGCCGCTTACTCGAACGCGCCCGTGATCAACGCGCTGACCAATGAGTACCACCCCTGCCAGACGCTGGCCGATATCTTCACCTATATCGAGCACCGCGGCTCCATCGAGGGCAAGACGGTGGCCTGGATCGGCGACTCCAACAATATCTCGCGTACCTGGATGCAGGCCAGCCGCATCTTCAACTTCAAGCTGAAGCTCGCCTCTCCCAAGGGCTACGATATGAAGGTGCTGGACGAACTGGACTACAGCGCCACCTTCGAGCAGCTGCGCGACCCGCGCGAAGCGGCGGAGGGGGCCGACCTGGTGTCGACCGATGTGTGCGTATCGATGGGCTACGAGCGCGAAAGCCTGCAGCGCCGCGTCGACTTCCTGCATTACAAGGTCACGACGGAACTTATGGCCCTGGCGAAGCCTAACGCCGTGTTCATGCACTGCCTGCCTGCGCACCGCGGCGAGGAGGTGGACCCCGAAGTGCTGGATGGCCCACAATCCATCGTCTGGGACGAGGCGGAGAATCGCATGCATACCCAGAAGGCGCTGATGGAGTATCTGCTCCTCGGCAGGGTGAACAGCTAGTCGCTAATCGTATAGAAAGCAGCCCTACCACATGCCGCATATCATTATCGAATACACCGACAACATCCCCGACCAGGTCGATTTCCGTGGCCTGTTCGGCGAACTGCATAGCGCCCTCGTCACCATGGGCGACATCCGGCAGGTCGACGTGAAGAGCCGCGCCTACAAGCTCCAGCAATGGTACATCGCGGACGGCAACCCGAACCACGCGCTGGTCCACGTCAAGCTGCACATCCTGTCGGGACGCGACGCTGACTACAAGCGACGAGCGCTGGCGGCGATGCGCCCCATCATCGTCGCCCATTTCCCGCGCGCCCTGGCCGAGCGCGAATGCCAGATCTGCTTCGAGACGATCGACATCGACCGCGACACCTACGCGAAAGTCGTATCTAACCAGGCCTGACCAAGAACACCGCAATCTAAGCTACACCCAAGGAATCATCATGTCCGACATCAAGAAAGTCGTCCTGGCCTATTCCGGCGGCCTCGACACCTCCGTCATCCTCAAATGGCTGCAGGATACTTACCAGTGCGAAATCGTCACCTTCACGGCCGACATCGGCCAGGGTGAGGAACTGGAGCCGGCGCGCGCCAAGGCGATCAAGCTGGGTATCAAGCCCGAGAACATCTATATCGACGACCTGCGCGAAGAATTCGTGCGCGATTTCGTCTTCCCCATGTTCCGCGCCAACACCATCTATGAAGGCGAGTACCTGCTGGGTACGTCCATCGCCCGCCCGCTGATCTCCAAGCGCCAGATCGAAATCGCCAATATGACAGGCGCCGACGCCGTGAGCCATGGCGCAACGGGCAAGGGCAACGACCAGGTGCGCTTCGAGCTGGGCTATTACGCGCTCAAGCCGGGCGTGAAGGTGATCGCACCGTGGCGCGAATGGGACCTGTTGTCGCGCGAAAAGCTGCTGGCCTATGCCGAGAAGGCGGGCATCCCCATCGAGATGAAGCACAAGGCCGGCGGCGCACCGTACTCCATGGACGCCAACCTGCTGCACATCAGTTTCGAAGGCCGCCACCTGGAAGACCCGAAAGCCGAAGCGGAAGAGAGCATGTGGCGCTGGACCGTGTCGCCCGAAGCGGCGCCGGACGCCCCGGAGTACGTGGACATGGAGTTCGAGCACGGCGACCTGGTGGCCATCAACGGCACGCGCGCCAAGCCGCACGAATTGCTGGCCAAGCTCAACGAGCTGGGCGGCAAGCACGGCATCGGCCGGCTCGACCTGGTCGAGAACCGCTACGTAGGCATGAAGTCGCGCGGCTGCTACGAAACCCCCGGCGGCACTATCCTGATGAAGGCGCACCGCGGCATCGAGTCCATCACGCTGGATCGCGAAGTGGCGCACCTCAAGGACAACCTGATGCCGCGCTACGCCGAGCTCATCTACAACGGCTACTGGTGGAGCCCGGAACGCCGCGCCATCCAGGCGCTTATCGACCAGACCCAGGGCTATGTGAACGGCTGGGTTCGCGTGAAGCTGTACAAGGGCGGCGTGAGCGTGGTGAGCCGCGACTCCAAGGACACGCTGTTCGACCAGACCATCGCGACGTTCGACGACGATGGCGGTGCGTACAACCAGAAGGATGCCGAGGGCTTTATCAAGCTCAATGCCCTGCGTATGCGGATTGCTTCGCGCAAGCGGGGGTGATTGGCGGCCTCAATGTCAATAACCCGGCCTTGTGCCGGGTTTTGTTTTCTTGAAGGATCGAGGGGAAGGTCCGATATTAACGACCGGGCTCGTTAGCCTGTATGTAGAGCACGTCTGCACGCATGCTCCCTACCTCTCTCATGCGCCTTGGTGGATTGACCTGATCGTTGCTTGGTCGGTCTGGTCGTGCATCTCGATGTGGACGCTAGGCGGCTACCTGCCAGACGATTTTTCCCTACCCGTGACGGCCATGTATGGCGTGCTGTTCGCATGGCCCCTGTGTTCGGCCGCGAGCTGGCTGGCGCCGACATCGCACCACATCATCTGCTGGACCTATCGGATCATGGCGGGCGCCTGGGTGCTGCACCTGTTGGCAGCCGTAACCTTGGCGATCGGGGGAAGCCGGCTGAAGATGCGGCTGTTCGGCATACTCGCCGGCGACGATTCGTGATTATCGCGCCGCCAGTGTCTTTTCCAGGATGGCACGCTTGGCGGCGCAGCGCTCGTTATTCCAACAAGCCGCATAGGTGTAGGCCGGTACGCCATGTATGCCGATGTCGATTTCGAACGGCTTGTGCAGCATCACTACGTGAACGTAGTTGGCGAAGGAATCGGCGAAATCGTCGAAGGGGTTGGTGGTGGCATATAGCGTGGGGAAGTCCGTCTTGCTCAGCGCCGTATAGATATCCACCATCTGCTTCGATTCCAGCTTGGGGGTGAGGTAGTACACGACGTCTTTACGGCTTGCGAAATCGTCCGCCTTGTGCGGCTCGTAACCTTCACCCTTGGCGTCTGCCTGCCAGGAGAGCGCGAAGTAGGGATAGGCAGTCGGATTCTTCACCAGTTCGTTGCTCCACCAGGGGGGATGGAAATGGCCAACTGCAGCCAGCACGTGGCCGAACTCGTGCAGCAGGATGTATTGGATGGCGTTGGCACGCGTATCGTTGGGTGGCGTTTCGATCAGTGTGGTTAGGCGGTAACCGTCGGCCGGCTTGAATGGCGTATTTTCTTTCCAGGTGGCCCAGGCGTTGGCCGTGCGTTCCATCAGCACGTCGCGGTCCAGCACGACGTAGGCGGCCACGGGCTTGCCCTGTTCGTCCAGAATCTTATCGGTAAAGCCGCTGCTGCCGAGATCGGTGACGAAGTAGACCCCAGCCAAATGCTGGCCGACCAGACGCTTTACCTCGTCGGGCATGCCGGCGATGGCGGCCTCGACATCGCGGCGAAATGCGTCGTCGATGGTGGCTGGTTGCGGGTGGGCATTGAAGCCGTTCTTGCGGTTGTCGAGGTCGATATATTCGGCAAGCTGGGCCGGTGCGGGCCCGAAACGCTGCTCGACGGGCTGCTGCAGGGCGTCGTGCCAAAAGGCGATGCGGGCGACTGGATCGGCTTCCTGTGCGCGGGTCAGACAGGACTTGTCATTGTTGGGGCATGGGCGTTGCGAACAGCTGGCCGCGAATTCGATAAGCAGGCACAGCGCGAGCCGCATAAATACGCTGGAAGTAGCCATGCCGGTTTCTGGTTCCATCCTGCCGAACTACGCGCCGCTGCTGGTTCGAGCAGGCTATTGTGCTTCCGCCTGGGCCAGTTCCGCCGGGCTCAGCGTGCGTTTGACTTCGGCCAGGCGTTCCGCAGCCGTACTGTCGGTGCCCGATGCCTTCTTCAGCCAGCGATAGCCTTCGATCTTGCTCAAGGGTACGCCGCGACCGCTCAAGTATAGGAGGGCGAGATTGAGTTGGCCCGTGGCATTGTTCTGCTCGGCCGCCAGTTTGGAGTAGCGTGCCGCTTCGGCAAAGTCCTTGCGCACGCCGCGTCCCGTCATATACATGAAGCCCAGGTAGGCCTGAGCCTCGGCATGTTTTTGGTCGGCCGCCCTGCGGTACCATTCCACGGCCTTCCCATTGTCAGCCGGCACACCCTGGCCCTTACGGTAACGCAATCCGAGCTGCGTTTGCGCCGTGGGGTCACCATGCTCCGCAGCAGCCGTCAGGTCGGCCAGCGACAGTCCCGACAACGCGGTTGGATCGGGTGCCTGGGCGGCTTTGTCGACCGCCGGCGCGGCGATGTTGGGTGTGGCCGTCGCCGTATCTGCCATCGGCACGGGGGGCGCTGTTGGCGCTGGGTCGTTGACCGCTGCTGCGGCAACGATCGGCTGCTTGACTTGGTTTGCCTGCTGTTCATGCGAGCGCAGGAAAACTGCGCCGCCGGTCGCCACGATGATCAGGCCGATGCCGATGCCGACAAAGCGGCCGCGGCTGCTCGGAGACGGCGCATGCTGGCGCTCACGTTTCACCATGCCGATTGGCGCTGGTGAGAATTCATCGTCGCGCTTCACTGCGACGGGCACGGCCTTGTTCGACTGCGTAGCGTGCAGGGTGGGGCTGGGCTGCATGGTGAACACGCCGGCCGTATGGGGCGCCTCAGGAATCACCAGCATGCGGTTGTCAATCTCCAATGCTTCGAAGGCCTTGATGCACGCGTCGAGGCTGGTGAAGCCGCCGCTGAGCACGGGCTTCTGCATCTTCTTGATCAGTGCCGGCAACTGTTCCTGGTGCGCATCCTTGTAATAGTCGATGCGGTGCAGGGAAATCTGCTTGAACCAATGGCCCAGCGCAAACAGATCGGCGCGCCAGTCTATGGCATTGACGGCCAAGTCCGGTATCAGCACCGATTCGTACTGCCTGCGTGCGCTGTCGGAAAGCTCGTACCAAGTCGATTTGCCTGCCTCGCCCACCAGCTTGGCATAGGTCTGCCAGTCGCGTTGGACGGCCTCGCGCAGTGCTGGCCCGAGGTAGACGGCGTCGGGGCTCGCAAGGTCGATGAACAGGGGTTTTTCTACGCGCAGCTGCGCACTGTGGGCTACGCCGAAGTCGATCAGCGTCAGGCTGTCGAAGTCGATCTCGCCGCGGTCATTCTGACGCAGTACGATCACGTCTGGACGCAGGCCGCCGTGCACTAGACCTTGGCGCGACAGGTGTTGCAGCGCCCTGAGGCTGGCGAGGATCAGGCGGACGAGGTCGCTGGAGCGCTGGAACGGATGCTCCTGTTCGCCTACCGGGGTGGACAGCCAATGCGTGAGCGGGTGACCGGCCGCTTCCGTAACAAGGATACGGTGGTCGAGGTCGACCGATATGAAGCGCGCCGCGTAACGTTGGTCGCGTTGGAAGCCCTGCAGGATGCGCGCTTCGTGGCACAACCAGTAGTCGGCGGCGGGATAGGCAGGGGACAGCCGTTTACACCAGCGCTCGGTTTCGCGCTGGCTGACGAATTTTTCGAGCTCGATAGGTCGTTCGGCCACGGCGGCTATCGGTTCGGCAAGTTCGGTCATGTCGATGATACGGTCTCCCCCGGCTTTGAGAGCCGGTTCAATATCTTTTCACATCAGCGTTTGACGCCCCGCCGGCGGATTGCCGCATTGCAAGCCGCTTACGGTACTTGTACCGCCGCGCGTCTTGCGCCTTGCACGTCATCCTGCATGGCACCGAACGCCAATGCAAAAAGATATTGAACAGGCTCTCCGCCCGTTTGCCGCCATGATAGCGGCAAATCTCCAGGCACGGGTCTGTTTGCAGACTCTGGAGCCAGTCAGTCTATGAATGTCGTAATTCCAATACTAACCGGCTCCGGCCTTATGGGCGCTTTGCTTCGGGTAGAACAATATTCACTTCCAGCACATCGTAGTCATCCTG
>JAFAKZ010000474.1 GCA_019234745.1 Burkholderiales bacterium | reverse complement strand
TGCACGATAGCGCCGTGTATGAACGGCTAGGGCGCTGGCTCGCGCCACGCCCAGCCGGGACGATTCTTGCCTAACCGCGGGGTTCGGTACCTGCTCTGGGCGGGATTTCCGGCGCTTCTGCCTGCTTCGTCATCACTCACTCCCTTTTCGTCGGCGCCCCTGCCGTGCGCTCTACGCTCGTGACATAGTTCTTGTGGAGTTCTACGCCAAGGCCTGGCTAGGGAGCCTCTGGCGTTCGCTTGTCCTCAGCACCCCATCGCCGTGTCACTGCAGCGGCTACCCTAGTCGATCAGCAAAGAATATACCCGTCGCATTATTACACTTCGCCCCCTCGGATGTACGGTGCCGGCCCAATTCAAGGAGGTTCGGCGCAAACATGATCGGCGCGCTCATCCTGATCCCCGCACTGTCGCACTTCCTGCTGCCATCGACAAAGGATGTCGAAGCACACTCCGCATCGCCCATTGGTGCACAAGGCGATTACACGAGCCTGGAATCCTACAAGTAGCACGGTAGCCACACTCGACCGCTTTGAAGTTAGAGCTCCATAAGAACTTACCAATAAAGCCACTCTTGAGGCGTATTATGGTACTAACGTACCACCTTTTCATGACGCACCGAATTGAGTTTTTAGCCCTGGGGGGCGGCTACCCGCATGCGATTGAAGCCTGAATGAGCGCGATGAACGGGCCCTCTGGTCGCAGTCGCGTCATGGGCTACGCCCCCCCATCCAGGGGGGCGAGGTTCTTACAGGTCGGGCGTATGCTTGGTTCGCCGATAGCACTCACCGTAGCATCAGGATTCGATGGACATCGCTAACCCATACGAGGCGCTTTATTCGACCAACACTGAAATCGAGGCCCGCGAGAACGCATTGCTGGCTGCAGGGGGGGTGATCAGCCCGTCGCTTGCCATCCCGCTGGCCTGGTGTTTGCGTGAATGTGCATCGGCACGTGCACTGGCCCTGATCGAACAGTCGAGAAATGCCGTCACGGCGCAGGACCCTGCACATGCACTTCACTTGGCACGTGGCCTGTTGATTGAAGCAGAGATTAGCTATTTGCATGGGCACTTGGCCCGATCCGAGACACTGGTCCAAACCGCGATCGACTCGTTTCGGTCAATCGACAACGGGCTTGGCCTGGGCGACTGCGATTGGTTGATCGCATCGATCTGCCAGGATACCGGCGACAGGCAGCGTCACCTATCTGCACTGGCGACAGCCACGCTCCACTATCAAGAAGCGCGCGACCCCATCCGAACTCAGGCAAGCCAGGCACGAGCACTCGCCTCACTCGCCTTCGTCAATCCCTGTTCGACGCGCTCGGAGCTTGACGCCCTGTTTGGCTCAGACACGCCGGTCGATCAGGTTGCGGCTACTTGGGTCAATGTTGCGCGAGCCAATAGCTTCGGGCTCACAGACGACCTCGCGCGCGCCGTGCGGCACGACATTGAAGCCTTCCACAGCGCAATCGCCACCTTTCAGCAGCGCCAGGCGGTCATCTGCGCAGCCAATGCGGCGGAAGGATTTGCCAATTTGGGCGATCTCGATACGGCGCTGGAATGGAGTGAGCGCAGCAGCACGCTGGCACGCCAAACAGGTTGGCCCGCAACAATCAGCGCGAGCCTGATGCAAGCCGGTGATCTGCTGCGTATGCTTAAGCGCTTCAACGATGCTCGCCAATGTCTCGACGAGGCCTTGGCAGCCCGTGGTACCACCGTCACTTCCCGTGGCCAGGCGCTGACCATTACTACCTTGGGCTGGCTGGCAATCGATACGGCCGAATTCGACGAAGCGTTAGCGTGGTTCGGACAAATCGAACACAGCCTGCATGCGCACGGCGAACCTGATCTATTGCTACGTATCCATCGTGGCCAGGCGATGGCCTTGGCTGGGCTCGGACGTGGATCGGACGCGCTCAGCAAGATAGAACTGGCACTGTCGCTTGCGCGCTCGTCAAACCATGTGGACGAGCACATCAAGGCACTCCAGGCATGCGCCGCCGTGTATCGCCAATGCCCGCAATTACCGACCCTAGGCTCCCTTAGCGCCGCGGAAGCCGTCGTCCACTACCTCACCGATGCGGTGCAGCTAGCCAAATCGACACGCGACCTTCACCCGTCGGGTGAGCTATTGGCGCAGCTCGCTGCGGCCTACGCGGACATCGGTGACTATCAATCTGCCTACCGATACGCGTGTGCAGCCGAAGACGCCCGCAATGTCGCCCGCCTCGCCGATGCCGAAAAGAAGGCCGCGGCTCAGCAGATTCGTCACGAAATGGATCGAGTACGCGCTGACGCGGAGCATCACCGCAACCTGGCGCATGCCTTGCAGGAAACCAGCCAAACATTGGAAACGCTTGGGCAGATTGGTCGGGAGATCACGGCCAGCCTGGACGCCAATGCCGTCTACCATGCGCTGCACCGGCACGTCGACCAACTGCTGCCGGCAGACTCCTTTGCCATCTATCGGCTAAACGACGCAGGCGACTCGCTTTCTATCGGCTTCGGCGTCGAACAAGGCAGACCGCACCCGGCCGTCATCACCTCAATGGACTCGGCAACCTCGCTGGTGGCGCGATGCGTGCGCGAGCGGCGCGAGTTCGTCCTTTCGCACCAAGAGGGTGACATCCCCGTCAAGATTATTCCAGGCACGATACAAACGCAGAGCATGCTGTTTGCTCCGCTGGAAGCGAGCGGGCGGGTGCTCGGCGCCATGACGATCCAATCGGTGCACGAGCACACCTACGGCGAACGGGAGCGCTCGATCTTTCGTACCTTGTGCGCCTACGGAGCCATCGCGCTCGACAATGCAGCGGCCTATCAAGCCGTGGAGGAAGCGCGGCAGGAAATGGTGCGCCACGAACGTGAGCTTCGTATCGCTGCCGTGGCGTTCGAATCGCAGGAAGGCATGGTCATTGCGGACACCGACAACACGCTGCTTCGCGTCAACAGCGCGTTTGTCGAAATGACGGGGTACGCGGCGCATGAGGTGCTCGGCAACCCGGTAAGCATGTTTCGCTCGTCGCATTCCAGTGACGAGTTCTTGGGGAACATACAGAAGGCGCTCAAGGAAGTCGGCAGCTGGCAAGGCGAGCTTTGGCTTCGCAAGAAGGACGGAAACGCCATTCCAACCTGGGCGACCGTCACGGTCGTCAAGGGCGATGAAGGGCCTGGCAGTGTCGTCTATGCCCTGCTCGATATTTCCGATCGCAAGCAGGCCGAGGACGAGATTCGCCACCTCGCCTACTTTGACTCGCTGACCGGGCTGCCCAACCGGCGCTTACTGTCTGACCGGCTGCAGCAGGCGCTCATCAAAAGCGAACGCACTGAACAGTTCGGCGCGCTGCTGTTTATCGACCTCGACCATTTCAAGAGGCTGAATGACACGCGCGGCCATGACGTGGGCGACCAACTGCTGAAGCAGGTTGCGGAACGCCTAACAAGCTGCCTGCGCGATTGCGATACGGTCGCGCGCCTGGGTGGAGATGAATTCGTCGTGCTGCTCGAATCACTCGGTTCCGACGCCATTTCAGCAGCCGAAGGTGCCAAGCTGGTCGGGGAAAAGATTCTTGAAGGGCTTGACCAACCCTATTTGCTGGAAGGCCAGGAACATCACACGACCCCAAGTATCGGCGCAAACGTGTTCCGCGGCCGACGAGAAACGGCGGACGAGCTGATGAAGCAGGTGGATCTCGCGATGTATCAAGCGAAGTCTGCGGGCCGCAATACGATTCGCTTCTTCGACCCTGAAATGCAGACGGCGCTCAGTGTGAACGCGGCCATGGAGGTAGACCTCCGCCAAGCCATCGCGCGTGATCAGCTGGTGCTCCATTACCAGCCGCAGCTTGACGTCGACGGCGTGGTGATTGGCGCCGAAGCACTGGTCCGCTGGCAGCACCCGGAGCGGGGCATCGTATCGCCAACACAGTTCATCACGTTGGCAGAGGAAACAGGCTTGATCCTGCCGCTGGGTCAATGGGTGCTTAACACGGCCTGCAAGCAACTTCGGCGCTGGCAGGGCAATCCACAAGAGCAGCACCTGGTCATGGCGGTCAATATCAGTGCCCGCCAATTCCATGACGCGAACTTCGTTGCCGACATACGCGAAGTCATCGACCGCCACGCCGTAAATCCCAAATCGCTCAAGCTCGAACTGACCGAAAGCATGCTGCTGCACGACATAGAGAGCGTCATCGACAAGATGAACGCCCTGCGAAAAATTGGCGTCACCTTCTCGCTTGACGACTTTGGCACGGGCTATTCCTCGCTCGCCTATCTCAAACGACTGCCCATTTCGCAGTTGAAGATCGATCGATCATTCGTGCGTGACATCTTCTCCGACGCAAACGATCGCGCCATCGTCGAAGCAATCGTGTCGCTAGGTAAGTCGCTCGATCTGCAAATTGTCGCAGAGGGCGTCGAAACAGCCGAGCAATACGCCTACTTGCGGGCGTGCAAGTGCTCCGCATTCCAGGGTTATTACTTCGGCAGGCCAAGGCCTATCGACGAGTGCTTCCTGCAATCGATTGATGTGGCATGATCCAGCCCGGAGCTGTCAATCGTATGGGGTGAAGGTGGGGCGATCGAGAAGGACACCAAGACAGGCCGCAGCCGTGAGGTTCCCATGCTCCCCGGAGCAATGCAGGCGCTACAAGCCATGCGCTCCATCAGCGAACTGCAACAGGGCTACATGTTCTTGAATCCACTCACCGGTAAGCGGTGGACAAACTCGTACCAGATATTGGACCGGTGGGATGTTGTGTTGCGCCGTGCGAAAGTGCATTATCGCAACCCTTATTCAAACCCGGCACACATTCGCGTCAAGGCTGCTACTTGCAGGCGAGCAAGAGGTGCTCGTTGCCAAATTGCTTGGCCACGCTTCCTTGCAAATGCTCCGCGAGCACTACGGCAAGTACATCCAGCAACCCGAGGGCGTGCAACTTCGAGGTGGCTACGGCAACTTTGGAACTGCCCCAAATTCGCCTCAAGACATCAAGAAAACAGCCTAACCAATTGAGAAGTAACAGATCACATGTGGTTCAAGAATATTCAGCTGTACCGTCTAACCGACCCCACCCAACTGAACGCCAGCAAGCTTGAAGAAGAGCTTCGCAAGCGCACCTTCGTGCCGGCCGGCTCTCTCGACCGCATGACGGCCGGGTGGATCGCTCCTGCCAGTCATGCGCCGGACATCCTGTGCTATCCCAACTCGGGCGCCTGGCTGATCGCACTCAAGACGGAAGAAAAGCTCCTGCCCAGCAGCGTGGTCAAGGAAGCGGCCGAAGAGCGCATTGCCGACATCGAGGCGAAGGAACTGCGCCGCGTAGGCAAGAAGGAAGCGAAGGAAATCCGCGACCGTATCGCCGAAGAACTGCTGCCGCGTGCCTTCTCGCGTAGCCGTGTGCTGCGCGCCCTGGTCGACCTGGAAAACGGTTGGCTGTGGGTCGATAGCGCCACGCCGGCCAAGGCCGAGCTGCTGGTGCAGTTCCTGCGCGAAACGCTGGGCAGCCTGCCCAGCAAGCTGCCGCAGACGCAGCTCGACCCGGTAACAGCCATGAGCACCTGGCTGGAGCATGGCGCGCCGTCCAACTTTACGGTGGATGCCGACTGTGTACTGAAGGCACCGGGCGAAGGCGCCGCGCAGGTCACCTGCCGCCGCCACGACCTGAATTCCGACGAGGTGAAGCTGCATCTCAAGAGCGGCAAGCTCGTCACGCAGCTAGCGCTAAGCTGGGACGACCGCATCGCCTTCGTGCTGAACGAAAAGCTGCAGCTCAAGCGCCTAAGCTTCCTGGACCTACTGCAGGACCAGTTGAAGGAAGCGGAAGCCGATGACGCAGCCGCCATGTACGACGCCACGCTGACCTTGCTGGTGCACGAGGGCCGTGGCCTGGTGGATGCGACCATTGAGGCGCTGGGCGGAGAGATCGCTTAATAAGCGCCGGCGCAACTTATCATCCTTGCGGCCGCCTTGTGCGGCCGCAGTCTTGTTGTCATATCTGGAGCCTACCCTGACGCGGCATGCAGGCCGACTGGCGCAATAGTCAGCAGGACGAAAAAGAACGTCCTAAGATGGCTTGTCGGGTAACGCACCGCCTTCTCACGACTGCCTCACTCATTGCACCCCATGTTCGACCGCACCAATCGAACCCTAATCTGCAGCGTCGTCTTTACCGACATCGTCGAGCACTCGAAGCAACCCGTTGCGGAGCAGATTCGCCTCAAGGAATCGTTCAACACGGCGCTGTCGGAGGCCCTGCAGGACATCGCCGTCAACGACCGCATCATTCTCGATACGGGCGACGGCGCCGCCATCAGCTTCCTGGGCGACCCCGAGGATGCCCTGTTCGTCGTCATGACGCTGCTGGACCATTGCAATATGGCGAGCGACCCAAGCCGCCATGTTCCCGTGCGCATCGGCATCAATCTCGGGCCGGTCAAGCTGGTCAAGGACATCAACGGCCGTCCCAACCTCATTGGCGACGGCATCAACGTCGCGCAGCGCATCATGAGCTTTGCCGAGCCCGGCCAAGTGATGGTGTCGCGCTCATATTACGAGGTCGTCTCCTGCCTGTCGGAAAGCTACGCGCAGCTCTTCCAGTATGTGGGCGCGCGTACTGACAAGCACGTACGCGAGCACGAAGTGTATGCCGTTGGTTACAACGAGCAGATTCGCCAGGCGCGGCCACAGCGGCGCAGTCACTTCCGTCGGCTTGGCGACACGGGCGTCATGCCGAGCATATCGGGCGGGCGCACCATGCGTGCCCTGGCACTGGGCGCTACTGCCGGCCTGGCCCTGTTCGTGGCCGGCTGGCTGACCCTGGGGCAATTGCGCACCGCGCTCGCAAAGCCAGCGCCTGCAGCTACGCCCAGCCCGACCGTGGTTGCCGCCACCCAGCTAGCCGCCGCAACGACCCCGGCTCCAACCCCTACACCGACACCGACACCGACACCGACACCAATGCCGATGCCGTCCTCAAGCCCGAAGGCGTCACCGACACCTACCGTCGTCGCCCAGGCAATACCAGCGAAGCACACATCCAGCCCGGACAGCCATCCAGCCCCCACCCCTAAGCCCGACACGACGACCGAGACGTCGGCCGACAGTCGCAAGAAACACGCAGCTACGCATCACCCGACCCCGGTCGCGCAAGCACCAACGCCCACGCCTAGCCCACAGCCGCAGCCAACGGAGCACAAGCGCTGTGCGCCGGGCGAATGCTGGGCAAACGAGCGCTGACTATATCCATCCCAAGCCGATAAACAGGCCGGCAGCCAAGGCGTCGAAGCCCATAATCGCCGCAACGACGCTCACCTGGCGCCGGCGACTGGGCATGTCGTAAACCCAGTAGCCCACTAGGAAGAACGGTAGATAGCCGAACAGGAGGATAGGCAGCGGGTGCGTCGCGTTCCACCACGGCCATTCCCACACCAACATGCCGAACTGGTGCAGCGCAAGCTCTACCAGCACGCAGAGTGCGGAATTGAGCACAGCCATGACCAAGCGGTTGGGCAGCCCCAGGATGCGCACCGCCTTGTCCTTCGGCATCAGCATGGTGGCGGCCAAACCCATCAGCGCGAAGTTGAAGCAGATCTCGATATTGAGCCCCATGAAGATCAGCAGGGACGAGGGGTGGCCGATGCCCCAGATGGGCGCGTACTGCGTGAAGTGGAACACCAGCCCGTTCGCGATCTCGTTGAACCAATCCATGCCCCAGAAAGCCAAAGCCGCTAGTACGCGGGCGCAGTTGCCCTGGTCGAATTCGCGCGTAGGCGTAGATCACCACGAGCAGCAGCGGGATCATGTCCCAGCTAAAATGACTGGAATCGCGCAGTATCGAGAGACTGTGCTGGCTGGCAGCTGTAATCATGATGTTGACCGAGCGATTGGTTGAAGTCGCTCGATTCTAGGCCGCCCGCGCAGCCACTGAATCCAAAAGAGGAATAAGAAGATGACAGATGTCGTACGCAGCATACAGTCGTTCAACGCTTGGCGTGATCCAGACCGGCTGCAGCTGAAGATGGCCAAGATGCGCACCAGCCCCTTCATCTTCCTGCGCGGCACCTGTCATGTGTTCTACGACCAGTTACCCGATGCAGACGTGTTCCGCAACGCGCCGAACGCCTGGGTGTGCGGTGACCTGCACCTGGAGAACTTCGGTAGCTACAAGGGCGATAACCGCCTCGTCTACTTCGACATGAACGACTTCGATGAAGCCTGTCTGGCGCCCGTGAGCTGGGAGCTGGTGCGCTTCCTCACCAGCGTGCTGCTGGGCATGCGCGATCTGAAGGTGGAGCGGGCCGACCAGTTGATGATGTGCCACGCCTTCCTCGATGCCTACGCGGCCGCCCTTACGGAAGGCAAGGCACGCTGGGTGGAGCGTGAAACGAGCGACGGCCTTATCAAGCAATTGCTGACCAGCCTGCAGGAGCGCAGCCGGCCGAAATTCCTCGACAGCCGCACCGAACTCAAAGGCAAGCGGCGCAATGTCCGCATCGACGGCAAGAAAGCCCTGGCCGTCACTGAGCAGCAGCGCGCCGAGGTGGAAAGCTTTATCGGTGCCTTCGCCGCCACGCAGCCGGACCCGCAGTTCTACAAGGTGCTGGACGTGGGCCGCCGTATCGCTGGCACGGGCAGCCTGGGCGTGGCGCGCTATATCGTGCTGGTGGAAGGCAAAGGCTCGCCCGATGCGAACTACCTGCTCGATCTGAAACAGGCTGTACCTTCGGCTCTGGTGCCGCATCTCACCGTACGGCAGCCGAACTGGGAAAGCGAGGCGCACCGCGTCGTCAGCGTGCAGCGGCGCGTGCAGGCCGTTTCCATGGCCTTCCTGCAGGCGGTAGAAATGGACGGCAAGCCCTTTATCCTGCGTGGACTGCAACCTTCCGAAGACCGTGTGGCGCTTGACAGCGCGCGGGAGAAGCCTAAGCAGATCGGCGCCGTATTGCGCACCATGGGCGAGGTTGTGGCCTGGGGACAGCTGCGCAGCAGCGGCCGTAATGGCTCGGCTATCGCCGACGAGCTGATCGACTTCGGGCGTCGTACGGACTGGAAACGGCCCCTGCTCGAGGCCGTAGATGCCATCAGCGCCCAGGTGGAAAGCGACTGGAAGGCCTTCAGCAAGGCCTACGACGACGGTTTCTACAGGCTTGCGAGTGTGTAGATGAATGAAAAAAAGCAGCGCCTGATGGGCGCTGCTCCTTTGTCTAAAGCAAGCTCAGTTACATGGTCTTGGTAAAGGACAGTACCACTCTACCCCTGCCCAAGTCGTTACCGTAGGCGTTGTAGTAGGGCTGGCCGACGTTGCCCTTGGCGTTGGTTCCCGTGTAGGTCAACCCGACCGAGCCAAAACCCACGTCCTTGGTCACGCCCAGCTTCCAGTCGTCGTAGTTCGCCAGGCTGAAATGCGCGACCGTCTGGCGGCCCACATGAGCCACTGCACCCCAACCTTCGCCAAGGTCGGGCGATAGCGTCAAATCAAAGTAGTTGCTGCCATGGCTGTTTGCCGCACCAAACAGATTACCGCTACTACGCGAATATTTGAACGATGCCCATTTGTAGTTGAGCCCGCCATATAGCTCAAAGGTATCGGGGTTAACGAATCCCGCATTGCGCGTGCCAGGGTAATAGTATTCCAGGCCGCCTACGTCAAAGCCGAGGTCATCGACGATCGTGCCTTTATAGCCGCCGTAGAAGTCCCATTCCATGGGGAAACTACCTGCGCCTTCATCGTTGAGCCAGCTGATGCTGGATGCCCAGGTACCAACGTAAAAGCCGCTCTTGTGCGCGAAGTCAAAGCCGCCCTGGACCGCAGGGTGGTTATCGCTTTGTGCAATACCGCGATAGATGTACTCCGAAGCGAGTGTGACGTTGCTGGTGAAGGTGTAGTCCGGGGCGGGTGCGGCCGGTGCGTTATCGGCAGTGGCGCCGAGGCTGACAAGGGTAAGGCTCAACAGACCTGCGACTAGACAGCGCTGCATGGTTCATCCCTCTTTGCAAAATACGGCAATGATTGAAAGGCCAGTGAGATACCAGTTCGTGCTAAATTCCGTTTACTAAGCGCACTTTTCATGCCAACAACGACTATTCATTCAAAACATAGAGATAGACATCATTCAAATTACAAAGGAAATATATTTCACAAAAGTGGTGCACGAATTGGATGCAATTGCACCGTAAACGCACTTTGGAAATCACGCTTGAATGCCGATGGCGATACCGATTCAAGTCCGCTTGAATTTTGCCGCCACCCTACTCAATGACCAGCACACTGCAGACACCGACCACAGCCCACTACGCAGAACTCGCTAGCTGGATTCAGGATGCCCACCAATGCGCACACTGGGCCGGTGCCAAGCTCTCATTCCCGTTTTTGGCAGCGGACTTGCCGGAGTTACTCCATACGGAGCCGTGCGATACCTGTGCCCTCATTGGCAGCGCGGGGCGGATGCTGGGTTTCGGGCAGATACTCCTCAGGCGCGAGGCCGGCACAGGTCACTTGGGCCGCATCATCGTAAATCCAGCGTTGCGAGGCACCGGCTTAGGTAAGGTGTTGTGCACGCAACTGATCGAGCGCGGCGTTGCCACGCATGGCTTCCGCTCAATGACGCTATGGGTATATGTCGATAACCCTGCAGCAGTCCGGCTGTACGAGTCACTCGGGTTTCGACCGGAGGCGCGGGAGGGGAACGAAGGCTGTCAATTCATGCGCCTACTGCCTGGTAGGGCCTGAAAGGCATCAGGCGGCACCGCCCCATGGGCATTGGTTGTCTGAACCGTTTGCGGACAAGGCACGCAGCTCACGTCACCTTTGCCGTACGCAAAGCACGGGCGAGCAAGCCCGGTGCAAAGCGCTTGAGCCACGCCCCCATATGCTCCTTGGCGCCACCGACCACGACCTCATCCCTGCCCCGCGCCAAGGCATCCAGCGTGCGGCGCGCGAAATCGGCCGGTTCCATGCCCTTGGCTTGGGCATTATCCATCTTGCCCTGGGGCGAGCCATCCCCAGTCAGGGCGACAAGGGGCAGATTGGTCTTGATAAAGCCAGGGCATATCAGGCTAATGCGTACGTTCTCGCGCCACACTTCAGCACGCAGCGAATCGAAGAAGCCATGCAAGGCATGCTTGGAGGCCGCGTAGCCGCTGCGCATGGGCGTACCGAGCTTGCCCGCCACGCTGGTGATGGTGGCGATATGGCCCTGTTTACGCCGCAGCATGCCCGGCAACACAGCCTTGGTGAGCGCCACCGTGCCCAGGTAGTTGACCTCCATCAGGCGGCGGTCCACATCGATGGTCGTGTCGCGCGCCAGAGAGCGCTGCGAGATGCCCGCATTGTTGAACAGGATGTCGATGTGGCCGAAACGCGCCTCCACCTCGGCTACCTTGGCGGCAAAGTCAGTCCAGTCAGCCAGGTCCAGCGGTAGGATCATATGATTCCCCGGCCGCTGGCAGCGTGCCTTCACCCGCTCCAGCTCCTCGGCACGGCGGGCCGACAGCACGAGCATTGCGCCGCGTGTGGCCAGATCGTAGGCCAGCGCCTCGCCTATCCCGCTGGACGCGCCCGTCAGCCACACCACCTTACCCTGGTAACTCATCTATTCGCTCCGCTCATCGATTGGCATGCAACGAGCTGGATCATACGGTGTCGAAGGCAGATCAAGCGCACGAACCAAGCAACCGCTCTGTAGTCTTCCCAATTTCGTATCAATTTTGCAATCTAGATTGACGTTCACGTCAATCTGGCGCTACAACGGTTCATTCCGCATTTCATAAATACAGCAACAAGTCGTGGAGACATCGCAATGAGCAACAAGGTCAAGCTGCTGATCGGCGGCGAATTCGTGGAAAGCCGCGCCACCGAGTGGCGCGACGTGATCAACCCGGCCACGCAGGAAGTACTGGCGCAGGTGCCCATGTGCACGGCCGACGAAGTCGCGCTGGCCGTCGCGGCTGCCAAGAAAGCCTTCCCCGCCTGGCGCGCCACGGCGCTGGCCGAGCGAGCGCGCGTGTTCCTACGCCTGCAGCAGCTGATCCGCGACCATATGGATGAACTGGCCGCGACCCTGACCAGCGAGCAAGGCAAGACGCTGGCCGACGCCAAGGGCGACGTGTTCCGCGGCCTGGAGGTGGTCGAGCATGCCTGCTCGATCGGCACGCTGCAGATGGGCGAATTCGCCGAGAACGTGGCGGGCGGTGTCGATACCTATGCCATCCGCCAACCGCTGGGCGTGTGCGCTGGCATCACCCCATTCAACTTCCCCGCCATGATCCCGCTGTGGATGTTCCCCATGGCCTGCGTATGCGGTAATACTTTTGTGCTCAAGCCCAGCGAGCAAGATCCGCTGACGCCCATGAAGCTGGCCGAACTCGCTCAGAAGGCCGGCCTGCCGCCGGGTGTGCTGAATGTGGTACATGGTGGGCCGGAGTCGGTGAACGCGATCTGCGACCATCCTGACATCAAGGCCATCTCTTTCGTCGGCTCAGTGAACGTGGGTACGCATGTGTACCGCCGTGCCAGTGAGCACGGCAAACGCGTGCAAGCCATGCTGGGTGCCAAGAACCACGCCGTGGTGATGCCGGATGCCAACAAGGCACAGACGCTGAACGCCATCGCTGGTGCCGCCTTCGGCGCAGCCGGCCAGCGCTGCATGGCGCTGTCGGTCGCCGTGCTGGTGGGCGAAGCCAAGCAATGGATTCCCGAGATCGTCGAGAAGGCCAAGACGCTGAAGGTGAGCGCTGGCGTCGAACCGGGTGCCGACCTGGGCCCGCTGATCAACCGTGGCGCCAAGGCCCGTGTGGAGAAGTTGATCGCCCAGGGCGTGGAGGAAGGCGCCAAGCTGGAACTCGACGGCCGCCACCCGGATGTGCCCGGCTACACGGCCGGCAACTTCGTGGGCCCGACGGTGTTCTCCGGCGTGAAGCCCAGCATGCATATCTACAAGGAAGAAATCTTCGGGCCTGTACTGTGCCTGGTGGAAGTGGACACGCTGGCCGAGGCCATCGAATTCGTCAATGCGAACCCCTACGGCAACGGCACAGCCATCTTCACGCAGAGCGGTGCCGCCGCCCGCACCTTCCAACATGATATCGACGTGGGCCAGGTAGGCATCAACGTGCCCATCCCCGTGCCGGTCCCCTTCTTCAGCTTCACCGGCTCGCGCGGCTCCAAGCTGGGCGACCTCGGCCCCTACGGCAAGGAAGTGGTGCGCTTCTTCACCCAGACGAAGACGGTGACCTCGCGCTGGTTCGATGACGAAACGACGGCGGGCAAGGTCAATACGACGATCGCGCTGCGTTAATGCTCGAAAAAAAGGGGGGCGCTATGCGTCCCCTTTTTTCATAAAGACAAGTACCCAGGAGATAACAAATGCAAACCATCGCCTTCATCGGTCTTGGCCATATGGGCGGGCCGATGGCCGCCAATCTGCTCAAGGC
>JAFAKZ010000456.1 GCA_019234745.1 Burkholderiales bacterium | reverse complement strand
CCATAGCGCTGGAAGCGCCGGCCCACGCCACCGAACTTGGCCAGCGCGGCCTGGATGGCCTGTTCGCTCACACCCACTTCAAGCGCGATGGCGATGGCCGAGAGCGCGTTCAGCACATTGTGGTGGCCGGCCGCGTTGAGCTCGATGTCGAAGCGGCTTTCCGTGCCGTTCTTCCACACGGCCGTGAAATGCATGCCGCCGCCTGGCTGGGCCTTGATGTCCACGGCGCGCAAGGTCGCGTCCTCGCTCACGCCGTAGGTCGTGATGGGGCGCGAGATCTGCGGCAGGATGGAACGCACATTGGCGTCGTCGATGCACAGCACGGCGCGGCCGTAGAACGGCAGACGGCTGAGGAAATCGACGAAGGCCTGCTTGAGCCGGCTGAAGTCGTGGCCATAGGTGTCCATATGGTCGGCGTCGATATTCGTGACGACGGCCAGCATGGGTTGCAGCAGCAGGAAGGAGGCGTCCGATTCGTCCGCCTCCACCACCACGTGCTCACCCGCGCCCAGTTTGGAGCCGGAACCTGCCGCATTGAGCTTGCCGCCGATCACATAGGTCGGGTCCAGCCCGCCCTCTTCCAGGATGCTGGCGATCAGGCTCGTCGTCGTCGTCTTGCCGTGCGTGCCGGCAACGGCGATGCCCTGGCGGAAGCGCAGCAGCTCGGCCAGCATCATGGCGCGCGGAATCACCGGTACGTTGCGCTCGCGCGCGGCGACGACTTCCGGGTTGTCCTGCTGCACGGCCGTGGAGGTGACGACCACGTCGGCCTTCGCCTGGTTCTCCGCCTTGTGACCGATGCTGATGGTGGCGCCGCCCGCCTTCAGGGCGTTCGTGACGGGCGACTCGGCCAGATCGGAACCCGACACTTCGTAGCCGGAATTGAGCAGTACGCCGGCGATGGCGCTCATGCCCGAGCCCCCGATGCCGACGAAGTGAATGCGTTTAATCTTGTGTTTCATCGTGCGACTTCCTCGACGATGTCCGCCACGACCTGGGTCGCGCGCGGCAGCGCGCGAGCGCGCGCGGCTTCGGCCATCGTCTGCAATATGTTGCGGTCCAGCCGGCGCAGCTGCGCGGCCAGCCAGTCCGGCGTCAGCTCGCGCTGCTGGATAAGCAGTGCGGCACCGGCGTCGGACAGATAAGCGGCGTTGCCCGTCTGGTGGTCATCCACCGCGTGCGGAAACGGTACGAGAATGGATGCGGCGCCGGCCGCGGCCAGTTCGGCGATGGTAAGGGCGCCGGCACGGCAGATCACCAGGTCGGCCTCGCGATAGGCGCGCGCCATGTCGTCGATAAAGGCGACGCAATCGCCCCGGACTTGCGCGGCGGCATAGTTGGCGCGCAGCGTGTCGATCTGCTTTACACCGGCCTGATGCACGACCTGCGGGCGCTCGGCCGCGTCGAGTAGCGCAATGGCCTTGGGCACCATGTCATTGAGGGCTGCAGCGCCCAAGCTGCCGCCCACCACCAGCACGCGCAACGGGCCGGTACGGCCAGCGAAGCGCTCGGCCGGCGCGGGCAGCGCGGCGATCTCTGGGCGCACGGGGTTGCCCACGACCTTGGCACGACCCGGAAAGGCGGCAGGGAACGCAGCCAGGAGCCGCGTACACAGCTTGGCCAGCACCTTGTTGGTAAGGCCCGCCACGGAATTCTGCTCATGCACCACCAGCGGCTTGCGCGCCAGCCAGGCAGCCACGCCGCCGGCAAAGCCCGTGAAGCCGCCGAAGCCGATCACGGCATTGGGGTGTTGGCGCCATACCATGCGCAGCGCAAGCCACAGCGCGCGCGCCTGCTCCAGCGGCTGCACCAGCTTACGCACCATGCCCTGGCCGCGCACGCCGCCGATGGGCAAGAGTTCGATATCGATGCCGTGCTTGGGCACGATCTCCGCTTCCATCTTGCCGCGCGCACCCAGCCACACGACGCGCCAGTCGCGCGCCTGCAGCTCCTTGGCGACGGCCAGGGCCGGGAAGATATGGCCGCCCGTGCCGCCCGCCATGATCATTGCGCAGCGGCTCATACGGTATACCCCCTCATCAATTGCCTATTCTCCCAGTCGACACGGAGTAGAACGGCCAATGCAACGAGGTTCGCCAAGATGCCGGAACCGCCAAAGGACAACAGCGGCAGCGTGAGACCCTTGGTGGGCAGCACCCCCATGTTCACGCCCATATTGATGATGGACTGCACGCCCAGCCAGATACCGATGCCCTGCGCGACGAGGGCGGCGTAGTAGCGTTCCAGCTTGGCGGCCTGGCGACCGATGGCGAAGGCACGATAGATGAGCCAGGCGAACAGCAGCACGACCAAGGCCACACCCACGAAGCCGAACTCTTCCGCGATGATGGCCATCAGGAAGTCCGTGTGCGCTTCGGGCAGGTAGGACAGCTTCTCGACCGAACCGCCCAGGCCCACGCCGAACCACTTGCCGCGGCCGAAGGCGATCAGCGCGTGCGACAGCTGGTAACCCTTGCCGTACGGGTCCTTGAACGGGTCCATGAAGCCGATCACGCGCTGCATGCGGTAGGGCGAGCTGACGATGATGCCGACGAAGCCGATCACCAGCATCACGATCAGGCCGCCGAACAGGCGCCAATCGAAGCCGCCCAGGAACAAGAGGCCCATGGCGATGGCCGTGATCACGGCAAAGGCGCCGAAGTCGGGCTCGGCCAGCAAGAGGCCGCCCGTGAACAGCATGACCAGGAACATGGGGAAGAAGCCCTTGACCAGGCTATGCATATAGGCAGCCTTGCGCACCGTGTAGTCGGCGGCGTAGAGCACGGCGAAGAACTTCATCGCTTCCGACGGCTGGAAGTTCACCACGAACAGGTTGAGCCAGCGGCGCGAACCGTTCACGACCTTGCCGATATGCGGGACCAGCACCAGCACCAAGAGCGCGGCGCCCAGCAGGAACAGATAGGGCGCGTACTGCTGCCAGACGCGGATGGGCACCTGGAAGGCCAGGAGTGCACAGCTCATGCCGATGCCCAGGAAGATGCAGTGGCGCACCAGGAAATAGCTGGAGCGGAAGCCGATCTGCTTGTCGACCTCGGCGGACGCGATCGAGGCGGAGTACACCATCACGAGGCCGACGGCGAGCAGCAGCAGCACGGTCCAGACCAGGGACTGGTCGTAACCGAGCATGCTAGGGCGGCGGCGGATGGCGTTGTAGAACATGCTACTTAGGCTCCTAGCCCAGTGAAGTAGGGAAATTGCGCCCGCGCCGGGGCGTATGAGAGTGCAGGGCAAGGCGCGGCGTGCAGCCCAGGCTGGCTGCCTGCGCAAACGACGCAACGTGGCCATGCGCTCTCAGACGCTCCGGCCCGAAGGGTGCCAACGGGGGTGTAATTTCCCTGGTTCACTAGGCTAACCCTTTCACGGCCGCGACGAATACGTCGGCGCGGTGCGCGTAGTTCTTATACATATCGAGGCTGGCGCAGGCCGGCGACATCAGCACGGCGTCGCCCGACTGCGCCTCAGCGGCGGCGATCTTCACCGCCTCTTCCATGGTGGCGGCGTCGACTAATTTGGTGCCCGTCGGTGCCAGCACGGCGCGGATCAGGCCGGCGTCACGGCCGATCAGGATCACGGTGCGGCACTTGCCACGGCAGGCATCGGCCAGCGGGCTGAAGTCCTGACCCTTGCCGTCGCCGCCGGCGATCAGCACCACGGGGCGCGTCATGCCCTTGAGCGCCGCTTCCGTGGCGCCCACATTGGTGCCCTTGGAGTCGTCGTACCAAGCCACGCCCTGGCGTTCCGTTACCAGTTCCACGCGGTGCGGCAGGCCCTTGAAGCGCTTCAGCGCACTCACCAGCGGCAGCGTGGGCAGGCCGATGGCGCGCGTGAGGGCGAGCGCTGCCAGCGCATTGGCCGCGTTATGCAGGCCGGCCACGGGCAGTTCGGACGCCATCATCAGCGTGAAGTCGCCGCACACCAGCTCGAAGTCATCGCCGATACGGCGCAGGCCGTATTCCGTGGGCGAACGCGGCACATCGGTACCGAACCAGAAAACTTGCCGGCCAGGGCGCGCCATACCGCGGCAGTAGCCGTCCTCGCGGTTCAGTACCATGGCGCCCAGGCCTTCGAACACGCGCGCCTTGGCCATGGCGTAGTGCAGCATGGTCGGGTAGCGGTCCAGGTGGTCTTCGCTTACGTTGAGCACCGCGGCTGCGGCCGGGGCCAGGCCCGACGTCGTTTCCAGCTGGAAGCTGGATAGTTCCAGCACCCATACGTCAGGCTGCGGTGCCGCTTCGGTTTCGATCTCGGTCAGCGCATCGAGGATGGGCAGCCCGATATTGCCGGCCACCACCGTCGTCATCCCTGCTGCCTCGCACATGGCGCCGACCATGCTGGTGACGGTGGATTTGCCGTTCGAACCCGTAATGGCGATCACTTTCGCCTTCGATTTGCGGGCACGCAGGGCGCGGGCGAACAGCTCGATATCGCCGATGGCCTCGATGCCACGGTCGATCGCATTCGCCACGGCCGGGTCGGCCAGCGGCACACCGGGGCTCATCACCAGGTATTCGGCACCGGCGAAAGTCGTGTCGGTAAACGGCCCGAGCTTGACGGGCACGTTGGGCAGGGCGGCGCGCAAATCGACGAGATTGGGCGGCTCGGCACGGCTGTCGGCCACCGTCACGACGGCGCCGTGGCGCGCCAGCCAGCGCGCGGCGGAGAGGCCCGTAACGCCCAGGCCGACAACGGTAATGTGCTTGCCGCTTACATCCATGATCTTTCCTACGGAAGTCTCAGTTCAACCTTCAATGCACCACCCGGCAGAGCCGGGTGCTACCAATTTGTGGGTCATCAACGATTTCTCGCTGATTGATCCCACTCCCCCCGCCCTCGCCGCCGCGAGGGAGCCTCGCTGACGCTCGTACACAGCGCGCTCCATCAACGCAGCTTCAACGTTGCTAGGCCCGTGAGCACCAGCAACATGGTGATGATCCAGAAACGCACGACCACCTGCGTCTCCTTCCAGCCCTTCAATTCGTAGTGGTGGTGCAGGGGCGCCATGCGGAACACGCGCTTGCCTGTGAGCTTGAAGCTCGCTACCTGGATCATCACGGACAGCGCTTCGACCACGAACACGCCGCCCATGATGAACAGCACGATTTCCTGGCGCACGATCACGGCCACCGTGCCCAGCGCGGCACCCAAGGCCAGCGCGCCCACGTCGCCCATGAACACTTCGGCCGGGTAGGCGTTGAACCAGAGAAAGCCCAGCCCAGCTCCACCGATGGCGGCGCAGAACACGGTCAGCTCGCCCGCGCCGGGGATGTGGGGCAGCAGCAGGTAGGCGGCGAACTTCGCGTTGCCGGCCACGTAGGCGAAGATGGCGAGCGCGGCGGCCACCATCACGGTTGGCATGATGGCGAGGCCGTCGAGGCCATCGGTGAGATTCACCGCATTGCTCGTGCCCACAATCACGCAGTAGGTCAGTGCCACGAAGCCGACGGCGCCGAAGGGGTAGGCCAGCTGCTTGAAGAAGGGCACGATGAATTCCGTGTTGGCCGGCAGGCGTGCCGTATTGGCGAGGAACACGCCGGCCGCGAGTGCGATCACCGACTGCCAGAACAGCTTCTGCTTGGCAGACAGACCCTTGGGGTTCTTCAGCGCGACCTTCTTGTAGTCATCGATAAAGCCGATCACACCGGTCGCCAACGTCACCCCCAGCGTCACCCACACGAAGCGGTTGCTGAGGTCGGACCACAAGAGCGTGGTGATTGCGATGGCGAGCAGGATGAGCGTGCCACCCATGGTGGGTGTGCCGGCCTTCACCAGGTGGGTTTGCGGGCCGTCGTCGCGCACGGACTGGCCGACCTTCAGCTCGGTCAGCTTGCGGATGACGCCTGGGCCGAGCAGGAAGGAGATCAGCAGCGCCGTCATGGTCGCCAGCACGGCGCGCAGGGTGATATAGCCGAAAACGTTGAACGCGCGGATCGCTTCGCCCAGGTGATTTGCTAGCCAGAGCAGCATCTTATTTCTCCGCACCGGCCACATTGGCCGGATTCGTCAGTGCGTCCACCACGCGCTCCATGCGCATGAAGCGCGAGCCCTTTACGAGCACCGTGCTGGTCGCGGTCATTTTTTCAGTCACGGCAGCAGCGAGGCTGGCGTGGTCGGCAAACCAAAGTCCATTCGGGCCGAAGGCAACCACGGCTTCTTGCATCTGCTCGCCCGTCGTAAACAGGTGTTCGATACCGGCGGTACGGGCGTAAGCACACACATCGTGGTGCGCCGTGGCGATCTCGGCCCCCACCTCACCCATGTCGCCCAAGGCCAGGATGCGCGGCGCGCGCTGCGCGGCCAGCACGTCGATGGCGGCACGCATGGAGTTGGGGTTAGCGTTGTAGGTATCGTCGATCACCAGGGCGCCGTTGGCCGCGCGCTTCTGCTGCAGGCGGCCCTTGGTGCCACCATACGTTGCCAGGCCGGCGGCGATGTCGGCGACGCCCAGGCCCAGCGCAGTAGCGGCGGCGGCGGCGGCCAGCGCGTTACGTACATTGTGCAGGCCAGGTACGCGCAGCGTGACAAGCGCCTCGCCTTGCGGCGTATGCAGCGTAAAGCGGCTTTCCAACGGGCCGACTTCGACTTTGCTGGCACGCACGGCCGCATCATTCAGGCCGAAATCCAGCACGCGGCGGCCTTGTGCCAGGCCGCGCCAGTAGCCGGCGTGGTCGTCATCTGCGTTGAATACGACGATGCCGTCCCCGGCCAAGCCCTCATAAATCTCACCCTTGGCGCGCGCCACGCCCTCGATGGAACCGAGGAACTCCAGGTGGCCGGCACCTGCGTTGTTCACCAGGGCGACCTGGGGCTTCGCGAGCTTGGTCAGGTAGCGGATTTCGCCGAAATGGTTCATGCCCATTTCCAGCACGGCGTAGCGGTGCGCGCTGCGGATGCGGCTCAGCATCAGCGGCAGGCCGATCTGGTTGTTGAGATTGCCGGCCGTGGCCAGCACGCCCTCCTCGCCCACCTGATGGCGCAGCACGGCCGCCAGCATCTCCTTCACGCTGGTCTTACCATTGGTGCCCGTGATACCCACGACCGGCAGGTCGAAGCGGCTGCGCCAATAGGCGCCAAGGCGACCCAAGGCCACCAGCGTGTCGTCCACCTCTACGAGGTTGTGCCCGACTGGCCACTGGCGTCCACGCGTGACCAGCGCGGCTGCGGCGCCGTGGTGGATGGCCATCTCGGCAAAATTGTTGCCGTCGAAGTGCTCGCCCACCAGCGCGACGAACAGGTCGCCGGCGCCCACGCTGCGGCTATCGCTGTTCACGCGGGCGAACTTGGCATGGCCATCACCGACCAGTGTGCCGTCGAGCGCGCGGGCCAGTTCGTCCAGGGTCAGCATTGCGCCGATCATCGCATGGGTCTCCAGCTCTTGAGCACGGCCTCGGCCTGCTCGGCATCGCTGAAGTGGTGTCGCACGCCGTTCACTTCCTGATAGTCCTCATGTCCTTTGCCCGCGATCAGCACCACATCGCCCGCCCGGGCCAGCTCGATGGCGGAGCGGATGGCACCCGCGCGGTCGCTTTCCACGCAGTAGTCCCCGCGGTGCTGGGTACCGGCCTTGCCCGGCTCGATGCCGACCCCGTCGAGGATGTCGGCGATGATGCGCTTGGGGTTTTCCGTGCGCGGGTTGTCGTTGGTGATGATCACCGTGTCCGCATAGGTGCAGGCGATGCTGCCCATGATGGAGCGCTTGCCGCGGTCGCGGTCGCCGCCGCAGCCGAATACGCAGAACAGGCGACCGTTCTCGGGCATGATTTCGCGCACGGTGGTCAGTGCCTTCTCCAGTGCGTCCGGCGTATGTGCGTAGTCGACCAGGATAAGCGGCTTGTCGCCGCCGCCCATGCGCTGCATGCGACCCTTGGCCGGCTGCACCTTGGACAGTGCATCGACGGCATCGGCCGGCGCCACGCCCGTACGCAGCAGTACGCCCAGGCAGGCCAGCATGTTGTAGGCGTTGAAGCGGCCGATCAGCGGGGTGACCAGCGTGAGCTTGCCCCAGTCCGATGCGATTTCCAGATGCAGGCCGTCGAGGCTCGTGTCGATGCGCTCCGCACGCAGATCGCCACCGTGCACGCCATAGCCCAAGCCGAGGCCGGCGGGCAGGCTGGCGAGGATTTCCGCGCCGAACGGGTCGTCCACATTGATCACGGCGTGGCGCAGGCCTTCCCAGTCGAACAGCATGCGCTTGCTGGCGCCGTAGTCTTCCATCGAACCGTGGTAGTCCAGGTGGTCGCGGCTCAGATTGGTGAAGATGGCGGCCTCGAAGGCCATGCCGTGCGCACGCGCCTGCTTGAGGCCGTGCGAGGACACTTCCATCGCCAGGTGCGTGGCGCCAGCGGCGTAGTACTCAGCGACTAGGTTCTGCAGGCGCACGGCATCCGGTGTCGTGTGGCTGGCCTCCTGCAGGGCGCCGATGAAGCCGTAACCGGTGGTACCCACGACGGCGGCCTTGTGGCCCAGCACGTCGTAAGCCTGGGCCAGCCAGCTGGCGCAGCTGGTCTTGCCGTTCGTACCCGTCACGCCCACGCAGTGCATATGGCTGCTCGGGTTGCCCAGCAGGTGGGCGGCGACGATGCCGGCCTGGTCGCGCAGATTGGCGACGGGCAGGTTGCGTACATTCCAGGCCGGGTCCCAGGAGAAACCTTCCTCTTCCCACAGGACAGCACCGGCGCCGGCGGCCACAGCGGCGGCGATATGATGGCGGCCATCGGCATATTCGCCGCGGTAAGCCAGAAACGCGTCGCCGGGTGCGACCCGACGACTGTCGGCGACGACCCGGCGGCCGGCTGCAATCGCATCGATCGCAGTCCAGTCGAGCGGCGGTAAGGTCCAGGAGAGCGGCTTCACATCTCCTCCTTTTCTGCCGGTACGTTGGTGTCTTCGGCGCCGGTATTCTGCGGTGCGTCGGGCGGGATGCCCATCATGCGCATGCAGCCGGCCACCACCTTGCTGAACACGGGCGCAGCCACGTCGCCGCCGAAGTGCTTGCCGGCGGACGGTTCGTCGATCATCACGGCGACGATGACGCGCGGGTCGGACATGGGGGCCACGCCGACAAAGGAGCCGACGTAGCGGCTGAAGTTGTAGCCGCCGTTTTCCGGCTTGTAAGCCGTACCTGTCTTGCCACCAACGCGATAGCCCACCACGCGCGCCTGCGGGGCCGTGCCGCCCGGCTCGGTCACCATCTGCAGCATGTCGCGGATCTCCTTGGCCGTTTCCGGCTTGATCACCTGCTTGCCGGGCAAGGGTGCAACCAGGCGCTGGAAGCTGATCGGGCGTTCCTGGCCATCGGTAGCGAAAATCTGGTAGGCGCGGGCGATCTGCAACAGGCTCACGGAGATGCCGTTGCCGTGCGACATGGTGGCCTGGTCGACGGGCACCCAGTTCTTCCAGGCGCGCAGGCGGCCGCTCGTCTCGCCGGGGAAGCCCGTGTGCGGCTGCGTGCCGAAGCCCAGCTCGTTGTACAAATTCCAGATGGACTCGCGGCTCATCATCATCTGGATCTTGGCAGCGCCCACATTGCTGGAATACTTGATGACCTGCTGCACGGAGATATTGCCGTGCGGGTGCGCATCGGTCGTGGTATAGCCACCCACCACATATCGACCGTTGCCCGTGTCGATCATGCTATTTGGCGTGATCTTGTTTTGCTCGATCGCCTCGGCCACCGTAAACGGCTTCATGGTCGAGCCCGGCTCGTAGGCGTCCGTCAGCGCGCGGTTGCGGCGTGCGTCCGGATCGAGCTTTTCGCGGTTGTTCGGGTTGTAGCTGGGCATATTGGCCAGCGCCAACACCTCGCCCGTGCGCGCATCCAGCACCACGATGCCGCCGCCCTTGGCCTTATTGATCTCCACGCTCTGCTTGAGTTCGCTGTAGGCCAGGTGCTGCAGGTCGCTATCTATAGATAAGGTCAACGTCTGGCCGTCGCGCGGCGCTTCGATGCTGGCGATATCCTCGACGATAAAGCCGTTGCGGTCCTTGATAACCTCGCGGCTGCCCGGCTTGCCGACCAGCATGGCGTCACGGGTCAGCTCGAAACCCTCCTGACCGTGGTTGTCGATGTCGGTAAAGCCGATGATATGGGCCGTCTCTTCGCCAGCCGGGTAGTAGCGACGGTACTCGGTCTGCTTGGAGATGCCGGGAATGTCGAGGCTCATGACGCGCTCAGCGGCCTCCGGGCTCATCTGGCGGCGCAGGAAGACGAAGTCGCGTCGCTTGTCCTCCAGTTTGCGCTTCACGTCTTCCGGTGCCAAGTCGAGCGCGCTGGCCAGCGCCGCCGTCTGCGAGGCGCTCAAGTCATCCATGTCGGAGGGGAAGGCGGTGATCGACTGCACGGGCGTGGAAATGGCCAGCGCCTTGCCGTTGCGGTCGGTGATCATGCCGCGGTTGGCTTCCAGCGTGAGCTTGCGCGTAAAGCGCTGCTCGCCTTCCTTGATCAGGAAGTCTTCCTTATAGCCTTGCAGATAGGCGGCACGGCCGATCAGCAGCAGGAACAGCGCGAGCAGCGCGCCTAGCACGGAATAGGCGCGCCAGGTCTGCAGCTTGACGGAATAGTTCGCGGTGGCCTTGTAGTTCGCCATCTTCATGCCCCGCTCTTCAATGGGGCGACGCGCACATGGGCCGCGTCCGGCACGTGCATGCCCAGGCGCGACGATGCTTCCTTGTCGATGCGCGAGTGCATGCCCCAGGTGCCCTGCTCCAGCTGCAGCTGGCCCCACTCGACTTCCAGCCGGTGCGCCTCGGCCTGCGCTTTCTGCAACTCGATATAGGCGCGGCGCGCCTTGTGCTGGGACGTGACCACACCCAGGGCACAGACGATCATCACCAGGAGCAGCAGCAGGTTGAGGCGGGTCACAATGCCCCCCCGGTACGCTCGGCCACGCGCAGGATGGCGCTACGTGCGCGTGGGTTGTCGTTCACTTCCGCTTCCGACGGACGGATGGCGCGGCCGACGAGGCGCAGGGGCGCCTCGCCGATCTCGCTGGCGCGAACGGGCAGGCGCGATGGCAGCTTGTCGGCTTGCGCCGCGTCTGCCATAAAGCGCTTCACGATGCGGTCTTCCAGCGAATGAAAGGCGATCACCGACAGTCTCCCGCCCGCTGCCAGGCGCTTGAGCGCCTGCGGCAAGGTCAGCGACAGTTCCTCAAGCTCGCGATTGATGTAAATCCGTATAGCCTGGAAGGTGCGCGTCGCCGGGTCCTGGCCCGGCTCCCGGGTGCGGACGGCCGTTGCCACGATCGTGGCAAGTTGTCGCGTTGTGCGGATAGGGTCGATCGTCCGAGCCGCAACAATCGCGCTTGCAATCTGTTTAGCAAACCGCTCTTCGCCATAGTCTTTTATCACCTCCGCGATATCGGCCTTATCGGCCACCGCCAACCAATCCGCCGCCGTCTGGCCGCGGGTCGTATCCATGCGCATGTCCAAGGGCGCATCGAACCTGAAACTGAAACCACGGGCGCCGTCGTCGATCTGAGGCGAGGAAATACCCAAGTCCATCAGCACGCCATCCACCTGGCCCACGCCCAGCGCGTCCAGCGAATCCGCAAAGTCGGAAAAGCCGCTGTGCACGATCGTGAAGCGCAGGTCGTTGATCGTTCTTGCGTTTTCCACGGCCGTCGGGTCGCGGTCGAATGCGATGAGGCGCCCGGCCGGGCCGAGTTGCGAGAGGATCAGGCGGGAGTGACCGCCGCGCCCGTAGGTGCAGTCGACGTAGACGCCGTCCTGCTTGATCTTCAACCCGTCCACCGCCTCGGCCAGCAATACCGTGCGGTGCGTAAACAGCTCGGCCATGGCTAAAGAACAAATCCGTCGAGTTGCGCGGCGATGTCGGCGGGCGACATGGCGAGCGCAGCGGCCGTCTGCACATGCCACTTCGTTTCGTCCCACAGCTCGAACTTACTGCCCAGGCCAACCAGGGCCACGGACTTGTCGAGCGCGGCGAAGCTGCGCAGGGTCGTCGAAAGCAGGATGCGGCCGGCCGAATCGATTTCGACCTCTTCCGCGTGACCAAGAATGAGCCGCTGCAAGGCACGCGCCTGTGGATTGAAGGCCGGCAGGTTGTTGAGCTTGTCGCGGACGGGTTCCCAGGCGGGCTGGGGATACACGAGCAGGCACTGGCTGGGGTCGACGGTGACCGTAAGACGCCCCTCGCAAGCCGCGATCAGCGCGTCACGATGCTTGGCCGGAATGGCCAGACGCCCTTTGCTGTCGAGGTTGAGAATGGCTACGCCGCCGAACATATATACCGCCAGTCATCCCGCATTTGGGAAGGGAACCGGAAAAACGCTTACCGCCGTACTACCGGCCCGAGCATACCTTTGAGGGCAAATCCCACACTTTCCACCACTTTGCCCCACTACGCCCCACTATAGGGCAATCATTCGACACGGGTCAAGCTCTGCGAGTGGTAATTTTGTTTTTGCTACAATCACTTAGCGCTTATTTTGCATTCCGCTCGCAAAACAAATAGTTGTTATGAAATAATGAGTTACCAAAAGTGTTGAAAGTGGCACTTTAAGTTAAATTCGACCCAGGCCATTTCACCGCAGGAGCGACGCCATGACTTTTTCCACACGCTTGTTGTTGACCTGCGTCATTGGGCTGCTAGCCGCCTGCTCCCAACTCAAGGAAACAGGCCGTGCCGTTTCACAGGAAAACGGCGTGCTGATGGATAGCGACGAGCAAATGCTCAGCGCGAGGAAATTCCGCATCACGGTGCGTGGTTCATCCGTGCTATTCGAGGGCGACGCGGAACAGGCATTCAATCGCCGCGCGGACGAATACACGCGTAGTCAGGGCTGCAAGGGCTGGAAACTGCTGGAATTCAAGATGGGTATCGAAAATACCCTGCTGGGCGGGCGGCGCTATGCGGTGGGTGTGGTGGAGTGCACTTCGTAATTGATGATTGCCGTATTCAATAAGTTATTCCGCCTTACTTTCTGGCTATTGCTGGCCCTATTTGCCTGGAACTACCTGGTCAGCCCTCAAACGCGCAAGCGCTTCCGCCGTATCACGGAAATCGCGGCCATCGTCCTCGTTTTGTCGTCCGTCGTATCTTTAGCCATGTACTTTCTGGGACATTGATCGGTACGCGACATAAACGGTGAACGTCACCGACCAAGGATTGTCGAAACCGCGCACCACCTCCAAGGAACTGGCATGTCCATCTACACCCCACCCCGCATCGACCCCAGCGAGATCACGCCGGAAGGCCTCTACCTACGCCGCCGCGAGCTGATGACGGGCGCCGCCGCGCTCGCCGCCGCCGCACTCTTGCCCAAGGCGGAAGCGAACGCGCTGCCCACCTTCTACAAGAGCAAGTACAGCACCGCGGACAAGGCCAACAGCTACAACGAGATCATCAGCTACAACAACTTCTACGAATTCGGCACGGATAAGGGCGACCCGGCCGAACATGCGGGCAGCCTGCATACCAATCCTTGGACGGTGGAAGTGACGGGTGAAGTGACGACGCCCAAGCGCTTCGATATCGACGCGCTACTCAAGCTCGCACCGCTGGAAGAGCGCATCTACCGCCACCGCTGTGTGGAAGGCTGGTCCATGGTCATCCCCTGGGTGGGCTATTCGCTCTCGAACCTGCTCAAGCAGGTGCAGCCCACCAGCAAGGCCAAGTACGTGGAGTTCACCACCCTGATGGCGCCCGAACAGTTCCCGGGGCAGCGCCAGGCCGTGCTGGACTGGCCCTATGTGGAAGGGCTGCGCATCGATGAAGCCATGCACCCGCTCGCCATCCTCGTGTTCGGCCTGTATGGCAAACCCCTGCCGAACCAGAACGGCGCACCGATTCGCCTCTCGGTGCCCTGGAAGTACGGCTTCAAGAGCATCAAGTCCATCGTCAAGATTCGCCTGGTCGAGCAGCAGCCCATGACGGCTTGGTACAAGGCAGCGCCCAACGAGTACGGCTTCTACTCCAACGTGAATCCGGAGGTGGACCACCCGCGCTGGAGCCAGGCGACAGAGCGCCGCATCGGCGAGTTCTTCAAGCGCAAGACGCTGATGTTCAACGGCTATGGCGATGAGGTGGCGGGCATGTACAAGGGCATGGACCTGCGCCGCTATTTCTGAGGCAGCCCCGGCTCATGACAACGGCTGGCTTGCGCCAGCCGTTGTTGCGTCCGCTCGACCTTAGGGGAAGGTGAAGTTCGTCGTCGTCGAAGCGCCGGCCACGGCTTTCACGCCAACGGCCGTCTTGCTTGCTGCGCCGGACGTTGCCACCAGTGTATACAATCCTGCTCGCGCGCTATCCGCTGCGAAATTCATGATGGCAGGCGGTGCCGTGAAGGAGGCGACCATCGGCGCTGCTGCCGCGACGACAAGGCTGTACGCACCCGTGTCGATATCCACCGGCAGGGCGGCAACCGTAATGGTGTCGCCCGAACTCAGGACCTGCTGCGCGACTACCCTGGCATC
>JAFAKZ010000371.1 GCA_019234745.1 Burkholderiales bacterium | reverse complement strand
GGCCAGAAGATTTTCATCACCTATGGTGAGCACGATATGTCGGAAAACATCGTGCACCTCGTACTGGCTCGCCTGCCCGATGCACCGGCCGGCGTGAAGGGGATTTCGCTGTTCGTCGTACCGAAGTTCATGGTGAACGCGGACGGCAGCCTGGGTGCGCGCAACGACGTGAAGTGCGTGTCCATCGAGCACAAGATGGGCATCCATGGCAGCCCAACCTGCGTGATGAGCTACGGCGACAACGGCGGTGCCATCGGCTACTTGGTCGGCCAGGAAAACCGCGGTTTGTCCTATATGTTCACCATGATGAACGCCGCCCGCCTGGGCGTGGGCGTGGAAGGCATGGCGCTGGCCGAGGCCGCCACGCAGAAGGCCGTGGCCTATGCGCGCGACCGTGTCCAAAGCCGTGAGCTTGGCTCCGAAGACCCGGCCCCGGTCGCCATCATCCGCCACCCGGACGTACGCCGCATGTTGATGACCATGCGCGCACTCACGGAAGCCGAACGGGCACTGACCTACTTCGCCTGCGGTGCGCTGGATCGCGCCACGCGCCACCCGGAAGCGCTGGAGCAGCAGAAGTGGAACGCCGTGGTCGGCTTCCTCACGCCTATCGTCAAGGCCTGGAACACGGAAAACGCCAGCCGCATCGCCAGCCTGGGCGTGCAGGTGCACGGCGGTATGGGCTTTATCGAAGAAACGGGTGCCGCGCAATTCCTGCGCGATTCGCGCATCAGCGCCATCTACGAAGGCACCACGGGCATCCAGGCCATGGACCTGGTGGGCCGCAAGACGGCCGCTGAAAAGGGCATGACGGCCAAGGCCCTGCTGGCCGATGTAGGCAATGTGGCGAGCCAGCTTGCCGCGGCGGACCTGGGTGACTTGGCCGAATCGCTCAACAAGTCACTGAGCCACGCTCGTTCCGCCGTGAACTATGTGATCGAGCAATTCGACGGCAAGCCGCGCGAAGTGGCAGCCGGTTCCGTGCCCTTCCTGGAGCTGATGGGCCTGGTGCTGGGTGGCTGGCAGATGGGCCGCGCCGCGCTGGTCGCCAAGCAGAAGCTGGCCGCCAACGATGGCGACACCGCCTTCTACGAATCCAAGCTCACCACGGTGCGTTTCTACACCCAGTACCTGCTGCCGCAGACCGCCAGCCTGGTGGACGTGATCCTGCATGGCGGGGCCAGTGTGATGGCGCTGCCGGAAGAGGCGTTCTGATCGGATTGAGCGCGCCGAATAAGCCGCCTTCGGGCGGCTTTTTCATTTTCACGCGCCCACGGCGGAGGATATGCCATATTTGCCGCTAGGGAGCCGGTTGGTCCAGGCGTGCGCTTACACACCACGCGGACCCACGCCGGTCGTCGTGGCAATGAAACACTTTACCCCAAATGAGGGATGCGATATCGGTGGCGTTTGACTAAGAAATGGGTGTGGGATCGCGCTCGCCCTGGCTTTGCATCCTAGGCGTAGATGTCCCGATATCGAAAGACAGCGATGCGACCAACGGGCTCCGGCCCCTATGAACAATTCAGCTTTCTCTCCACCCTGCCAGCGTCGCGCACCAATGCGCGCTTTGCGCTCTGCTTCGCCGCAGGTTCGGCGCTCCTGTTCGCGCTGACGGCGCCGTTCGCCCAGCACCATCTAGCGCCCGTTTCTGCCTTTATCCCTGCCTATCAGTCGGCCCTGGTCGTCAACGACCTGATTACCGCCATCCTGCTGCTGGGACAGTTCGCCATCCTGCGTAGCCGTGCGCTGCTGGCGCTGGCCACGGGCTATCTGTTCACCGCCTGCATGGCGATCGCGCACGCACTCAGCTTCCCAGGCTTGTTCGCGCCTACCGGGCTAATGGGCGCCGGGCCGCAGACGACGGCCTGGCTCTATATGTTCTGGCATGCTGGTTTCCCACTCATGGTGATTGCCTACGCCTGGCTGGCCGAACCAAACAAGGGTGTAGAGGTCGAGCGGCACCCGGGCTGGGCCGCGCTCGCCTGCCTCGCGACCGCAGCCGCGGCCGCCGTGGGCCTGACCGTCCTGGCCACGGCCGGCCAAGCCCTGCTGCCCCCCATCATGGTGGGCAACCATTACACGCCGCAAATGCTCGGCGTCGTCTCTTCCGTCTGGGTCATCAGCGCGCTCGCCCTGCTCGCCGTGGGCCGCCGCTGCCGGCGCACCATGCTGGACCTGTGGCTCACAGTCGCCATGTTCGCCTGGGTGTGCGATATCGCGCTGTCTGCCGTGCTCAACGCCTCTCGCTTCGACGTGGGTTTCTATTCGGGCCGGCTATACGGACTGTTGGCCGCCAGCGTCGTACTGATCGTGCTGCTGCTGGAAAACGGCATCCTCTACGCGCGCCTGGCCGATACGGCGGGCGAGCTGCGCGACGCCAAGCAACAGGCAGAAGACGCAACGCGGGCCAAGTCCATGTTCCTGGCCAATATGAGCCACGAGATTCGCACGCCGATGAACGCCATCATCGGCATGTCCTACCTGGCGCTGAAGACCGACCTGTCGCCGCGTCAGCGCGACTACGTAGGCAAGATACACAATGCCGGCACTTCACTCTTGGGCATCATCAACGATATCCTGGACTTCTCCAAGGTGGAGGCCGGCAAACTCGACCTGGAGCTGCTGCACTTCCGCCTGGACGACATGCTGGAGAATGTGTCCTCGCTCGTCGCCCAGCGCGCCGCCGACAAGGGCCTGGAACTCCTGTTCGACACGCGCAAGGACATGCCACAGGGGCTGATTGGCGACCCGCTGCGGCTAGGGCAGATTCTCACCAACCTGGTCAACAACGCCATCAAGTTCACCGAGCGTGGGCAGGTATCAGTCACCGTTGCGCCGCTGCAGGTGGTGGGCGACAAGGTGCAGCTGCGCTTCGGCGTGCACGATACCGGCATAGGCATGACGGACGAGCAGGCGGCGCGTTTGTTCCAGGCTTTCACCCAGGCCGACGGCTCTACCACACGCAAGTACGGCGGCACTGGCCTGGGCCTGACCATCGCCAAGCGTCTCACCGAGTTGATGGGCGGCACCATCCAGGTGGAGTCGGCACTTGGCTGGGGCAGCACCTTCGCCTTTTCCGTATGGTTGGGCGTCTCCGATCGGGCCGAGATGCGCAGCAAGTCCCTGCCGGAGACCATCAAGGGCCTGCGCGTGCTGGTGGTGGACGACAATGCGTCGGCACGCGAGATTCTGTCGGACCGCCTGCGCTCGCTGGACTTTGCCGTCAGCACCTGCGCGTCCGGCCCGGAAGCGCTCACGGCCGTGCGCCAGGCAGCGCTGGATCACCCCTTCGCCGTCGCCTTCGTGGACTGGATGATGCCGGACATGGATGGCATCGAAACGGCCAAGCAGCTGCGGGCATTCAACGGCGAACTGCGCATCATCATGGTGACGGCCTTCGGCCGCGACGAGGTACGCGCACAAGCCGAGGAGGCGGGCCTGCACGCCTTCCTGGTCAAGCCAGTGAGCCAGTCCTCGCTGCTCGACGTCATCCTGAGCATTTTCGGCCCCAGCACCAGCAATGCGGTAGCCACCGCCAACGCCCAGGTGCTGCCCAATCTGCATGGCATGAAGCTGCTGCTGGCCGAGGACAACAAGATCAACCAGCAGATCGCCATCGAGCTGCTGCAGGGCGCCGGCGCCACCGTCGCACTCGCCAACAATGGCCGAGAGGCCGTGGAAACGGTACTTGCGAACGAGCCGGGCACCTTCGACGTCGTGTTGATGGATTTGCAGATGCCGGAAATGGATGGCATGGAAGCGGCGCGATGCATCCACGCCGAGCCGCGCTATGCCGACCTGCATATCATCGCCATGACGGCCGATGCGTTACCCGAAGAGCGTGCCCAGTGTCTTTCCGCGGGCATGGTGGACCATATCGCCAAACCGGTCGATCCGATGACGATGTTCGATACGCTCAAGCGCTGGGTGCGCCCCAAGACAATGATAAGGCCACTCCAGAGCGAGGCCGACCAGGATGAGCCTGCCCTCCCGGAGGTCCCCGGCCTCGATCTGGCCACGGGCCTGCGCCGCGTGGGCGGCAACGTGGCCCTGTTCTTGCGCGTACTACGTCAATTCGTGCAGGAGGAGGCGGACGCGGCGGCCCGCATCGAAACGGCCCTGACAGCGCGCAACGATGTAGAAGCGGCGCGCATTGCGCATACCGTCAAGGGTGTGTCTGGCACCCTGGGCCTGGCCGACCTGCAAGCCGCGGCGGCGGCACTTGAGCGGAATATCAAGGCACACGAGAACGTGACCTCCGCCTTCCTGCCCTTCGAACGCAGCCTGGGCGCGGCGATCACCGCGCTGCGGCAATCGCTGGGTGCGGAAACAGCACCAGCGCCTGCTGTCGAGGTCGATGCCGCCGAGCTACATGCCCAGCTGTCGGCACTGTTGGCCGCCAGCGACGGCGAGGCGCTTGCCTATTACCAGGAACACGCGGCAAGCATCCGCACTACGCTGTTGCAGGATGACTATGCAGCATTCGAAAAAGCCATCCAAAACTTCGATTTCGTTACCGCCCTGCGGCGGCTAGCGGAACGCACGCGACAAGACGGTACGGCCCTTGAGGAGGACGCTTCATGAACGATTTGAATGACCGCGGGGACAGGCGAACGATCCTGATCGTCGACGACGCACCGGAAAACCTGACACAGCTCTTCGGCCTGCTCAAGGATCGCTACCGCGTACTGATCGCCAATGGCGGCGAGCGCGCGCTGGAGCTGACCGCATCAGACCCGCTGCCGGATCTCATACTGCTCGACGTGATGATGCCCGGCATCGGCGGCTTCGACGTATGCCAACGCCTGAAGGACAATCCACGCACCGCGCGCATTCCCGTGATCTTCCTCACCGCCATGAGCGATATGGCGGACGAGCAGGCTGGCTTCGACGCAGGCGCGGTGGACTACATCATCAAGCCCATCACGGCGCCGACGGTACTCGCGCGCGTCAGGACGCACCTGAAGCTCAAGGCGGCGGCGGACTTCCTGGAAGACAAGGCGGCCTTCCTGCAGGCTGAGGTGGAACATCGCACGCACGAGGTGCAGGTGATTCAGGACGTCACCATCATGGCACTTGCCTCGCTCGCCGAGACGCGCGACAACGAGACGGGCAATCATATCCGCCGCACGCAGAACTATGTGCGCCTGTTGGCTACGCAGTTGCAGCACCATCCGCGCTTCCGGACGGAGCTGGACGAGGCGACCATCCAGATGCTGTATAAGTCAGCGCCGCTCCACGACATCGGCAAGGTGGGCATTCCGGACAGCATCCTGCTGAAGCCAGGCAAACTGACAGCGGACGAGTTCGAGATCATGAAAACGCATACGACGCTGGGGCGCGATACGATCGCCGCGGCGGAGAAGCTGCTCGATGCACCCAGCAGCTTCCTGCGCCTCGCGCGCGAGATCGCCTATTCGCATCAGGAGAAATGGAACGGCAGCGGTTATCCGCAGGGCCTGGCGGGCGACGCCATTCCGGTGTCAGCCCGCCTGATGGCGATTGCCGACGTGTACGACGCGCTGATCTCAAAACGAGTGTACAAGCCGGCCTTTCCGCACAGCCAGGCCATCGACCTCATCCGCGAGGGTCGCGGCGAGCATTTCGACCCGGACATGGTTGACGCCTTTGTCCAGGTCGCCGACCAGTTCCATGTGGTAGCCAAGCGCTTTACCGACTGCGAGGAAACACTCGCCGTCACATGAGCCTAGTAGCACTTGCATAACGGATCGGAGAGTCAACGATTGGTACAAGCGCCCGGGAAACCCGTGCGCTCAGCATTTGCGAAACCCGAGACAGCGGCTCACTCTTGATTGATTCCACTCCCCCGCCCTCGCCGCTGCGAGGGAGCCTCGCTTGCGCTCGTTCGCGCGCGACGTAAGCCGTGGGGACTAAACCTACTGGACGATGGACGGGCCGCTAGCCGGACTGATCGGGCTCGTGCTGACGATCACGCCCGCCTGCGTGAGCGTGGCGTCGCCGCCCGCCGAGGCACCCCACACGGCCAGCTGGTCGTACAGGTCGAGATCGATCAGGTTGGCGTTGGCGCTGCCGCCGATGCTCAGATACACATCGTAACCGTCGCTATCGATGGTGCCCAGCACGGGCGTGCCGGAGGCCGTGGTGGCACAGCCAATGTCATTGCCGAAAACGGTATTCATGTTCGGGTCGTACCAGACCTGGAATACATTGCAATAGCCATTGACCGCCACATAGTAGGGTCCGACCGCCTGCGCGCTCTTCTGGCTGAGCGCACGGCTCGTATGCGGCAGGGGTTTGAGCTGCGCGGCCATGGTGCCGCAGGCAAGGCTTGCGGCAAGCGCCGCGACGATGAACTTACGCATGACTCCTCCACAGGTGTGTATCTGATTCGCAGGCTAGCGAACCACTCTGATGTGGACAACGAGCAGCCGTAAACGTTTGCCGACGCAACGCTAATTTACAGCGCCGTCACATTGCGAAGGTGGGAGGAGAGTGTTGGCGGGACGGTTGGCCGGTGCGAATGCGCCGGCCCGATTACTACGGCAACAGCGATGGACCCGTGTCAGGCGCCACCGGGTCGGTCTCAAGCGCAATACCCGTTACGTTGAGGTCTGGATCGCTGCCCGCGGTCGTTCCCCAGGAGGCTTCGCTGTTGTACAAGTCGGCATCGATCACCATGGCCTTCTGCGAACCACCGACGGTGAGATACAGATCGGCGCCACTGCTATCGATGGTACCCATGACGGGTCGGCCTGCCGACGCGGCGTCCGTGCAGCCGATCTCGTTGCCGTAGATGATCGA
>JAFAKZ010000359.1 GCA_019234745.1 Burkholderiales bacterium | reverse complement strand
TCGGGGAAGTAGAGGTGGAAGCCGTCCAGGCTGTTTGGTGCCAGCATATGGTCGACCACTTCGACGGCGTCGTGGCGCAGGATGCGGATATTGCTGATCTGCTTCTCGTCGATCAGCTTGAGCAGGTTGCCCACGCCGGGGCCGTGTACTTCGATGCCGAGGAAGTCCGTGTCGGGGCGGGCGGCGGCGATGTCGGCCGTGGCGGCGCCCATGCCGAAGCCGATTTCCAGCACGCGGCGGGCTTCGCGACCGAAGGCGGCGGCGAGGTCCAGGTGCTCATGGCGGTATTCGATGCCCCAGCGCGGCATGCCTTCTTCCATGGCGCGCGTCTGCGCTTCCGAGAAATGTCCCTGGCGCAGCACAAAGCTGCGGATATGGCGGTGGTGCGGATTATCCATGTGCGGTCTTGTCTCGGCTGACGTCATGTGACCATCAAGCTATGGTAGTTCGGATATGGCGTAGAGCCAGCTCAGCCTATCATGCCCGTGGTGGGCGAGCTGGGGCTGGCGGAATAGAGTTTGCGTGGCATGCGGCCGGCCAGGAAGGCGTCGCGGCCCGCTTCCACGGCCTTCTTCATGGCGCCGGCCATCAGCACGGGGTTCTGTGCCAGCGCGATGGCCGTGTTCATCAGTACGCCGTCGCAGCCCAGCTCCATGGCGATGGCGGCGTCGGACGCCGTACCCACGCCGGCGTCCACGATCACGGGCACCTTGCTCTGCTCGATGATGAGCTTGAGGTTCCAGGGGTTGAGGATGCCCATGCCTGAGCCGATCAGGCTCGCCAGTGGCATGATGGCGCAGCAGCCGATCTGTTCCAGTTCGCGCGCGATGATGGGGTCGTCGGACGTGTACACCATCACGTCGAAGCCGTCTGCAACCAGCGTTTCGGCCGCCTTCAGCGTCTGGCGCACATCGGGGAACAGGGTGTGCTGGTCGCCCAGCACTTCCAGCTTCACCAGCTTGTGGCCGTCCAAGAGTTCGCGCGCCAGGCGCAGCGTGCGTACGGCGTCGTCGGCCGTGTAGCAGCCGGCCGTGTTGGGCAAATAGGTGAATTCGGAGGGTGGCAGGAAGTCGAGCAGGCTGGGCGCATTCGCGTCCTGGCCAATATTCACGCGGCGGATGGCGACCGTGACGATCTCCGCGCCCGATGCGTCGATGGCGGCGCGCGTCTCCGCGAAGTCCTTGTACTTGCCCGTACCGACAAGCAGGCGGGAGCCGTAGTCGCGGCCGGCGATGGAGAAGGGAGCGGTCATGGTGGTCTGCCTTGGGAGATGGATCGCGCTGAATTTTACCGCGCAGGTGCCGGATTAGGGTCGTTTTCGCGAGAGCGCGGTGGCTTGGCTGGGCGTGCCGGTCTTGCGCAACCGAAATTCATCCATTGTTTCCTGCATTTCATCGCAACGGGGGCGATTTAGCGGGAGTCATTTGAAATGATGATTGCAACGCGGGCGACTACGCAGCCGCGCTAAATCATCTGATCGCAATATTTGATGCCTGAGGAGGAATTGTCATGGTCATGCAAGCCGCCGTTTTCGCCGCACTCCTGTCTACTGCCGCTTTCGCCCAACCTTATGAGCACCTTAGCGTGGAAGGTCACGCGCCGAGCCTCGTCACGGCCGAGTCGACCACCCAGCCCACGCGCCAAACGCTGGCCGAAATCGTGCCGGCCGACTGGCAGGTATTCGTGGAGCCCGGCGTTCAGCTGCCGAAGGACGTTAGCGTGGAAGGCAATGCGAGCTGGCTCGATAACCTCGATCGCATCGGTGCGGCAGGCAACGTGAGGGTTGTCGTGGATGCGCACAACAAGCGTGTGACGGTGTTGAGCGAGCCGAAGTTTGTGCGCTAGGCCGTAGGGGGTTGTACTCAGCCCCCGCCCACCGCCACAACAATCTCCAGCTTATCGCCGGCGGCCAATAGCGTGTCGCCGTGCAGGCTCTTCGGCACAATCTCGCCGTTGCGCTCCACCGCGATGCGGCGATCAGTGTGGCCGAGGATTTCGACCAGCTTGCGGATATTGGCGTCGGCGGGGACTTGGCGAGGTTCGCCGTTGACGATGATGTCGATCACGTGCTGTTACCTTGTTTGATTTAGGGAAGGTCAAAAACGTCCGCGTACGAGCGTTAGCGAGGCTCCCTCGTTGCGTGGTCGTTGGCGCTTTAGCGCCTTTACAACCCCGGCATACCCTTTACGGTGCGGCGGCGAGGGCGGTGAACTGTAGTATTGAGTTTCCACTTCTGGTGGCTAGTTACCAGATGGGATGTTCTTGAGCCGCTGGATGCGCACCACGCGCTCCAGCGCGCGCAGCGACTGCATTACGCGCGCCAGGTGGCCGCGGTTTTCCACCTGCACGGTGAAAGTGACTTCTGTGTAGCGGTCGCCCTGGTCGTCGTGGCTGTCCATGCGCACATTGTCGATATTGGCACCTGCCTCCGAGATGGCGGCGGCGATCTGCGCCAGCACGCCGCGCTCGTGCATGGCCAGCACCTTGATGGCCACGTCGAACAGCTTGCCGGAGGGTACGTCCCATTCCACGTCCAGCACCTTTTCCGGGTCGATGCGGCCGTTGCGGCTCACCTGCGGGCAGTCGTGCGTGTGGATGACCAGGCCCTGGCCTTGCTTGATGATGCCGATGATGGGGTCGCCCGGGATGGGGTTGCAGCAGCGCGAGAACTGCACGGCCACGCCTTCCGTGCCGCGGATCAGGATAGGCCCCGTGCGTGCTTCGCCTTCCGCGATCAGGCCTGCGAGCATCAACAGGCGCTGCGCCACAACCACGCCCAGACGCTTGCCCAGGCCGATGTCCGACAATATCTCGTCGCGCTTCGACGGCGCATTTTCGCGCAGGTAGCGGTCCCAGGCGTCGTTGGGCACATCCACCTGTTCCGTCATCAGGCTGCGCACCGATTGAGCCAGCATGCGTTCGCCCAGCTGCACAGACTCCTCATAGCGCATGGTCTTGATGAAGTGGCGGATATGCGAGCGCGCCTTGCCCGTCACCACGAAGTTGAGCCAGTTCGGGTTGGGCTTGGCGTGCGCCGCCGTGATGATCTCGACCTGGTCGCCCGTCTTCAACTGGCTGCGCAGCGGCACCAGGTCGTAGTTGATGCGCGCGGCGATGCAGCGGTTGCCGATATCGCTGTGCACGGCATAGGCGAAGTCCACGGCCGTCGAACCCTGCGGCAGGGTGAGGATCTTGCCCTTGGGCGTGAATACGTAGATTTCGCCAGGGAACAGGTCGACCTTGATGTGTTCCAGGAACTCCACCGAGTCGCCCGACATGGACTGGATTTCCAAGAGCGACTGCAGCCATTGGTGCGTCTTCTGCTGCACGTCGCTCACGCCCTCGTCGCCAGATTTGTACATCCAGTGCGAGGCCACGCCGGACTGCGCCACCTTGTGCATCTCGTGCGTGCGGATCTGCACCTCGATGGGCGTGCCGTAGGGGCCCGAGAGGGCCGTATGCAGGCTCTGGTAGCCGTTGGGCTTGGGGATGGCGATATAGTCCTTGAACGTGCCGGGACGCGGCTTGTATAGCGCGTGCAGGGCGCCGAGCACCAGGTAGCAGGTGGGGACGTCCTGTACGATGACGCGGAAGCCATAGATATCCAACACCTCGGAAAAGCTCAGCTGCTTTTCCTGCATCTTGCGGTAGATGCTGGCCAGGTGCTTTTCGCGGCCGTATACGGTCGCCTCAATATGGGCGTCCGAGAGGCGCTGCTTGATGGCGTCGAGTATCTTGCTCACCACCTCGCGCCGGTTGCCGCGCGCGCTCTTCAGCGCCTTCGCCAGCACCTCGTAGCGCATGGGGTAGAGGAAGCGGAAGCTCCAGTCCTCCAGCTCCTGGTAGATGGCGTGCAGGCCGATGCGGTTGGCGATGGGAGCGTAGATTTCCAGCGTCTCAGCAGCGATGCGGCGCTGCTTTTCCTCGCGCATGGCGCCCAGCGTGCGCATGTTGTGCAGGCGGTCGGCGAGCTTCACGAGGATGACGCGCACATCGCGCGCCATGGCCATCAGCATCTTGCGGAAGTTCTCCGCCTGCGCTTCTTCCTTGCTCTGGAATTCCAGCTTTTCCAGCTTAGACAGGCCGTCGACCAGCTCGGCGATATGCTTGCCGAAGCGTTCTGTCAGCTCCAGCTTGGATACGCCCGTGTCTTCCAGCACATCGTGCAGGAAGGCCGCCGCCAAGGCCTGGGCGTCGAGATGCAGGTCGGCCAGGATCTCGGCCACCGCGAGCGGGTGCGTGATATAAGGTTCACCGCTGCGCCGGAACTGGTCCTTATGGCAGATGGCGCCGAACTTGAAGGCGGACTCGAGCAGCGCGACGTCGTCGGGCTTCAGGTAGGTGGCGACCTTCGCGATGAGCGAATTCGCATCCCGCGCCACCTGGGTGGCGTAGGCTTCCGAAATGGGGAGTTCGGCGGATTCAATCATGTAGGTTCGGCGTGTGGCGAAGGCTCAAGGCGGCAGCTTCCGCCCGGCAGAGCCGTGCGCTTGCAGTCCGCTAGTAATCAACGATTCCTCGCTGATTTATTCCACTCCCCCCGCCCTCGCCGCCGCGAGGGAGCCTCGCTGACGCTCGTTAGGAGGTACGTAGACGTAGTCTGCGCCAGATTAGCACGAGCCAAGGAACAAAAAGCGGGCACGGGCCCGCTTTTCTTCATGCTTCTAGTGCTTAGCTGCGTACGCGGCTCAGGATTTCCATGCCGATCTTGCCGGCGGCCAGCTCGCGCAGGGCCAGCACGGTGGGTTTGTCGCGGCCGACCTGGTCGACGAGCGGGGTCGAGCCGTTGGCCAGCTGGCGGGCGCGGTAGGCGGCGGCCAGGGTCAGGTCGAAACGGTTCGGGATACGGTCGAGACAGTCTTCTACGGTGATGCGAGCCATGGTGCTTACCTTTGTCGTGCAATCATGCAAATTACGGGCCAGAGCCCACTTCAAATGGGGCACGGCGCAGGCGCCATGCCTCTTGATCCAGTTTAGCCCTTGAGGCTGGCGATCAGCTCGCCGTGCCGCAGGGATTGCTTCGCCAGGCGGCAACGTTCGGCGCGGACGATGCCGACGATATCGCGCACGGCGAGGTCGATATGCTCGTTGACGATGGCGTAATCGAACTCGTCCACGTGGCTGATCTCTTCACGCGCATTGATCAGGCGCTGGCGGATCGCTTCTTCGCTGTCCTTGCCGCGGTTGCGCAGGCGCTGCTCCAGGACAGCAGCCGAGGGCGGCAGGATGAAGATGCCAATCGCGTCCGGGAATATCTTGCGCACCTGCTGCGCACCCTGCCAGTCGATTTCCAGCAGGATGTCGCGACCCGAGCTGATCGCGTCCGTGATCCAGCTTTGCGAGGTGCCATAGAGGTTGCCATGCACTTCCGCGTGTTCGAGAAAATCACCATGGTTGACCATCTCCATGAACTTCTCTCGGCTCACAAAGTGGTAGTCGCGGCCATCCGCCTCGCCCTCGCGCGGCGCGCGCGTGGTGTAGGAGACGGAGAGCTGTACCTGCGGTTCGGCGGCCAATAGCGCCAGTACGAGCGTGGTCTTACCTGCGCCGGAAGGCGCGGTAACGACGTAAAGATTGCCCTTGTTCATGGAATATCCTTGTGACGCTATTAACAGGAGCGTAACACAATCAACGGTTTCTGAAATGGGTTGCCGTCCGGCAGGGTTCATTCACACCGAACGGCAGCGAAGCATGGCTCGCCCGCGCAACAATGCGGGACGGCTTATTCGATGTTCTGTACCTGCTCGCGCATCTGGTCGATCAACACCTTGAGTTCCAGCGAGCCTTGGCTCGTCTCGGTGGCGACCGACTTGGAGCCCAGCGTATTGGCCTCGCGGTGCAGTTCCTGCATCAGGAAGTCCAGGCGTTTGCCCACGGCGCCACCCTGCTTGAGGATGCGGCGCAACTCGGCCAGGTGCGTGAACAGGCGCGTGATTTCCTCTGCCACGTCGATCTTCTGCGCGAACAGCACGACTTCCTGGCGCACTCGGTCGTCATCCGCGCTGCCGAGTGCTTCGACCAGGCGCTGCTTCAGCTTCTCGTCATACGCGGCCACGATGCCGGGCAGGCGCGGCTGCAGCTCGGTGACGATGGCGTCCATGCGCTCTACGCGCTCCAGCATGGCGGCGGCCAGCTTGCTGCCTTCGCGGCTACGCGTGGCGGTGAAGTCGGTCAGCGCCGCTTCCAGGAGGTCGAGCGCCGTGCGCTGCATTTCTTCGGGTGTAACGGCGTCCGTCACCAACACGCCCGGCCAGCGCATCAGCTCGCCCGTGCTTAGTTCGCTCGCCTGCGGCGCAATGCCGCGCACCTCGGTGGCCAGTGCCACGAGTTGGCGCAGCAGATCGGTATTGAGTTGCAGCTTGGGCTGCGAATCCGCGCGCGCGGAGAAGCCTACCCGACAATCCAGCTTGCCGCGCGAAACACGGCCTGCCAACTTTTCACGAATCTGGTTTTCGATAGGACGCAATTCGTCCGGCAGACGGACGTTCAAATCCAGGAAACGATGATTGACAGCCCGTAGTTCAACGCTCAAGAGCCCGCCGGCAAGTTCACGGGTGGCGATGGCGTAGCCTGTCATACTGAGAATCATGCGTGCGCTCCAAGCAATCAGCCGCTTTACATTAGGCTGGGCGAAAATCACAATTCGGTGATAATGCTAGGTAGGGTACCGGGCAAAAAATGCGCCGGCACCGCGTCGAGGCCGGAATATTAGCATACCCATGCTGCCCGCCGTCAGGCAGGCTGCATATGGGCGCAGCCTGTGCACATGACGTACGCATGCCCGTTGTTGCGAAACCGCGCTAATAATCGACTATAACGCGTTGATTTCAACGGCGCGTTACCGTTTGCGGCAGGTGAGCGGTTAGACTACAAGCCATACCGCCAGAATGAAGCACTGAGTCAATGAGTTCCTGATGCCACCGCCCAACAATATGCCGCTAGAACGCGGCTACCAGTTGCTGAATTACACCATCGTCAAGCAATTGTCGGCGGGCGGGTTCTCTATCGTCTATCTCGCTCACGACGAGCACGACCAGCCCGTGGCGATCAAGGAATACCTGCCCAATGGCTTGGCGCTGCGTAGCGAGGGCGACCGTGTGCTCGCCACCTCGGCCGACAACCTGGCGCTCTTCCGCCATGGCATGAAATGCTTCTTCGAGGAAGGCAAGACGCTGGCACAGATCCGCCACCCGAACGTGGTGCGCGTGGTCAATTTCTTCCGTGCCAACGAGACCGTCTACATGGTCATGGAGTACGAGCGCGGCCGCACCTTGCAGAAGGAAATCCAGATCACGGAAGGCGGCGTGAAGGAAAATATGATCCTCTACGTCTTCGTGCATCTCCTCAACGGCCTGCGTGAAGTACATTTGCAGAAACTCTTGCACCTCGACATCAAGCCCGCGAACATCTATATCCGCCGTGATGGCTCGCCCGTGCTGCTGGACTTCGGTTCGGCGCGCGAGGCGCTGGGTGACAAGATTTCCAAGTTCACGCCCATGTATACGCCCGGCTTCGCCTCGCCCGAGCACTATTCGGACCGCGAAAAGCTGGGGCCGTGGAGCGATATCTACAGTGTGGGCGCCAGCATTTTCGCCTGCATGAGTGGCCTGGCGCCGCAAGCAGCCGACCAGCGCACGCGCGAGGACAAGTACCAGTCCGTCGCTAAACTGTGGGCGGGGCGTTACTCGAAGCGCTTGCTGGAGCTGATCGACTGGTGCCTGGTACTCGACCCGCTTGGGCGGCCGCAGAGTGTGCGCGAAGTGCAGAAAGAATTGCTGGAAATTGCGGCCAGCGAGCCGGACAAGCGCCCGATTGGGCTGTTCTCGGGCTTCAAGGACACGGTGACGAAGTTGGGCAAGATCGAATTGCGCCTGGGCAGGGCCCCGGGCAAGTAAGGTCAACTGACCCTAACACAAGGACAGGAGTGAACGATGAAGTTCACCATCTTTCAGGAAACGCGCCGGGGGGCGCGACAGTACAACCAGGATCGCATGTGCTACTCGTACAGCCGCGACGCACTGCTTATGGTGGTGGCCGACGGCATGGGCGGGCATCTGCACGGCGAGGTGGCGGCGCAGATCACGGTGGAGCTCTTGGCCGAGCTGTTCCAGCGCAAGGCCCGGCCTACTATCCAGAACCCGCACCAGTTCCTGAGCGATGCATTCAACAAGTGCCACGACGCCATCCTCAACTATGCGTCCAACCATAACCTGCTGGAAACGCCGCGCACCACCGTCGTCGCCGCCATCGTGCAGGATGGCGTGCTGTACTGGGCGCACGTGGGCGATTCGCGCCTCTACCTGATCCGTGCGGGCCGCATGCTGGCGCGCACCAAGGACCATTCCAAGGTGCAGCAGATGGTCGACACGGGCAAGATCACGGAAGAAGAAGCGGAGCACCACCCGGAAAAGAACAAGATTTATAACTGCCTGGGTTCCATGTTCCCGCCCGATGTGGAGATCGGCGGAAAGGTACCGCTCTTGGATGCCGACGCTGTCCTGCTGTGCACGGACGGCCTCTGGGGCGGCGTGCAGCAGAAGGAACTGGAGGAGTTGCTGTCGTCCTACCCGGCGCTCTACGCGCTGCCGCAGCTGCTGGATCGCGCCGAGGCGCGCGGCGGCATCCATGGCGACAACCTCACCGGCGTGGCCGTGAACTGGCATGAGGAGGACGACTTCCCTTCCACCGCGGCGCTGTCCACGCGCAAGCTGCTCGATGGCGAAGTCACCACGCGCCTCAATGCACTGGATGCCGACAAGACGTTGAAGGAAAGCCGCGACGTGTCGGAGTCGGATATCGAGGCGGCGATTGCCGAGATTCAGAACGCCATCAAGAAGTATTCGAAGTGATTGGGTGAAACGTGAAATGTGATGGCGCGCAGCGCCTATGAAATGTGGCGGCGGCGCCGCTGAAACCACCTTTCACACCTCACGTTTCACTTTTCACCTATCCAAGCGTGCCGGGCCGGCAAGGGCAGGGCTGAGGTATAATTCGCCCTTGATCCGTAAAGAGGTTTTTCCATGCGCCCCTCCGGCCGCTCTGCCAGCCAGCTCCGCAACGTCCGCATCACCCGCCATTACACCCGCCACGCCGAAGGCTCCGTGCTTATCGAGATGGGCGATACCAAGGTCATCTGCACGGCCAGCGTGGAAGAGAGCGTGCCGCCCTTCCTGAAGGGCAAGGGCGAAGGCTGGGTGACGGCCGAATACGGCATGCTGCCGCGCGCCACCAATACGCGTAGCCGGCGTGAGGCTGCGAGCGGCAAGCAGACCGGCCGCACGCAGGAAATCCAGCGCCTGATCGGCCGCAGCCTGCGCGCCGTGGTCGACCTCAAGGCCCTGGGCGAGCGCCAGATCACCATCGACTGCGACGTCATCCAGGCCGACGGCGGCACGCGCTGCGCCAGCATCACGGGCGCCTTCGTCGCGTTGAGCGATGCTATTGCCAAATTGATCGCCGACGGCAAGCTTGCCGCCAGCCCCATCCGCGACCACGTGGCCGCCGTCTCCGTCGGTGTGTTCCAGGGTGAACCGGTGCTCGACCTCGACTACCCTGAAGACAGCGACTGCGATACGGACATGAACGTCGTCATGACGGGTGCCGGCGGCTTCGTGGAGCTGCAGGGTACGGCCGAGGGCACACCGTTTACGCGCGATGAGATGAACAAGCTGATCGAGCTGGCGCAAGGTGGGATTGGCCAACTGGTGGCGGCGCAAACCCAGGCGTTGGCAGCTTAAGCATGGCTGTGGGCTTCAAGGCGGGTCGGCAGCAGACGGGCTATCAGACGCTGACGTTCTTGCACGTAAAGTGGCCTACCTGGCTCGGCAGGGCGCTGCTCGGGTTTGATGGCCACCTGATACGTTACCCGGCAGGAAGCCATATTCCGCCGCACCGCGATGCCGTCAAGGATGGGCGCCACTTCAGGCTCAATCTGGTGCTGTGGCAGCCCCGCGAGGGCGGTGCTTTCGAGTGCGTGCACGAAGATGGGCGTTCCTGTTGGTCCTTTGCAGGTCGGCTGTTCTTCTTTCGGCCGGATATCATGATGCACAGCGTGACGCGCTGCGGTGGTAATCGTTGGGTGCTGAGCTTCGGCTGGGCGCTGCGTGGTACAGGGAATTGAATTAGGTATGCCTTCTAATACTAATGGCAGTTTGCTCCAAGGTGCCGGCACTCCCCGCCGCATCTGCGTCGCCCCCATGCTGGACTGGACGGATCGGCACTACCGCTTCTTCCTGCGCCAGATCAGCCGGCATGCCTATCTGTACACCGAGATGGTAACGACGGGCGCCATCCTTTACGGCGACAAGTCGCGCTTTCTCGACTTCACCGCGTGCGAACACCCCGTTGCCCTGCAGCTCGGCGGCTCCGATCCGACCGATCTCGCCGGCTGTGCGCGTATCGTTGAGCAGTGGGGCTACGACGAGGTGAACCTCAATGTCGGCTGCCCGAGCGAGCGTGTGCAGTCCGGGTCTTTCGGCGCCTGCCTGATGGCGGAGCCGGCCTTGGTGTCGGACTGCGTGAAGGCGATGCGCGATGTCGTCGACATCCCCGTCACCGTGAAGCACCGCATTGGCATCGACGAGGTGGAGCATTACGAATTCCTGCGCGACTTCGTGGGCGCGGTGGCGGACGCAGGTTGCGAGGTCTTTATCGTGCACGCGCGCAATGCGATTCTGAAGGGCCTGTCGCCCAAGGAGAACCGGGAGATTCCGCCGCTCAAGTATGACTACGTGCACCGCCTGAAGCGCGATTTTCCGCAGCTCGAAATCCTGATCAATGGCGGCATCGCCGACTGGGATGAGGTCGACGCGCAGCTGGCGCACGTGGATGGCGTGATGATTGGCCGCATGGCCTATCACGACCCATACCAGTTTGCCGGCGTTGACCAGCGTTACTATGGCGACGATGCACCTGTTGCCACGCGCGGCGAGGTGGCACATGCGCTCATGCCCTATATTGCCGAGTGCATGAAGAATGGCCGCACCTTGCCCAAGCATATCGTGCGGCACGTGCTGGGCCTCTACCAAGGACGACCCGGAGCACGCGCTTGGCGCCGTATGCTGTCGGACAGCAAGCTGTTGAATGGCGCGGGGCCGGAGCTGATCCTGCGCGCACTTGAACAAGTCGAACACCCCGCCGTGGAGGAAGCCGCATGAGTCGGACGAGGTTGCGCAAGGTCGCATTGCTATTAGCGCTGGCGGGGGCGAGTGCGTTGGCTGGTGCCGTACCCGTGCTGGTCGCTACGCTAGGCTCGAGTAAGGCTTCGATTGCCTTCGACGGCAAGCAGGAAATTGTATCGGTCGGTGACACGGCGCATGGGTTCAAGCTCGTATCTGTCGGCAGCGATTCCGTGGTCGTGGAAACGAATGGCCAGCGCAAGACGATCAGCATGGGGCAGGGCGTGTATGGCGGTGCGGGCAGCGACAGCGGAAGCAGCAAGATCACCTTGCACAGCATGGGCGGCCACTTCTTCGTGGAGGTGGGCAACGATACGGCCAGTATGACGGGCCTGATCGACACGGGGGCCACCACACTGGCCCTCTCCTACAGCCAGGCGATACGGCTTGGCGTCAAGATCGACAAGTTCACACCCACCGTTACCGTCGGGACGGCGCAGGGGATGATACGTGCCTGGCGCGTAGCGGTGCCCATGGTCAAGGTCGGTGGCATTGTGCTCTACAACGTGGATGCAACGGTGAACCCGGGCAATTTCCCCGCCGAGCCCCTGGTGGGCATGACCGTGCTGAGCCGCTTCTCCATGCAGCGCAATGGCGACTATATGACGCTGACCAAGCGCTTCTGAGGCGGCGATGAAGATAGCGAAGCACGCGCCGAGCCAGTGGGCCTTGTGGTCGCCCGCCTTGGTCGGCGTCTTGGCGCTCGGGCTGGCTGGCGGCCTGGCGCATAAGCTGGACGCGCCGCCCTGGCTGCAGCTTACTTACTTGGTGCTGGCCATCGTGCTGCTGTGGTGGATTGCCCCACGTGTGGCCTACCGCATCTGGTGCGACGGCGCGAACCTGTACTGGCGCTGGGGCCTGGTGCACCACGAAGGCGTGCGCAGCGTGCAGCTGGCTGACATTGTGGGTGTCGAGGTCGTGGCCTTACCTGATGCGCCGCGCCGTTACGTGCGCACGGTGAACGGTGTCGAGGTGCACGGCGGCAATTTCACGCCGGCGCTGAACTACGGCGTGGCGATCGCCCTGCGCGACGGGCGGCGACTATGTTTTGGCCTGCCCGAGCCGGACAAATTCGCCACCGCCTTGCGCCTTGCGCTGCCCGCCCCCATATTGGGTGCAATAGAGGCTGATTCACCATGAAACGACTTGTGCTTGCCAGTAATAATGCGGGCAAACTGCGCGAATTCCAGCGCCTCTTCGCCGAACTCGACATCGAGCTGATCCCGCAGGGGCAGCTGGGCGTGAGCGAGGCGGAAGAGCCGCACGCG
>JAFAKZ010000322.1 GCA_019234745.1 Burkholderiales bacterium | reverse complement strand
ACTTCCAGCAGGTATTTCGACCCGGTCACGGTGCCTGTCGCGCCGAGGAACTGTATTCGCATGCTCATCGTGCCGCCTCGAAACCATGGATGGTATGCAATGCAGTATTCGCCGATGAGGGCGGCAGGATATTGATGCGGGTCAAGCCGATGGTGAACGGCTGGTCGGCGATAGCTACGCTTGGTCACCGACCCTATGCAGTCGTTTAGGCCCGTTCTACGCGCACCGCCGTAACCTTGTATTCAGGAGAGCCTACCAGCGTGTCGCGATAGGGTGAGGTGACGCGATTGACCCAGCGTTGCGGATCGTGGAAGGTCGCAAACAGCTGTCCCGGCTTGAGGCGCGAATCGATGCGCACAGGGAGTTGAGCACTGCCATACCGGCTTGTCAGGCGTGCGAGGTCACCGTTTGCCACACCAAGGGTTGAGGCATCGTCCGCTGCCATGTCCAAGGTATCGGTCGGCCGCAAGGACGCATTTGCCGTTCGGTAGCTCATGGTGCCCGAATTGAAGTGATAGAGCGTGCGGCCGGTAATCAGCAATAGGGGGAATGCCTCGTCGCACTGTTCTTCCGTCGGGCGATACGCGATTTGTGCGAGCGTTGCGCGCTTGCCAATCGCAAAAGTGTCCTGGTGCAATACTGGGGTGCCAGGGTGGGCCTCGTTCGGGCAGGGCCAGTTGATGCTCTCGTGATCCAGCCGCGCATAGCTTAGGCCCGCGCCAGCCGGCCAGACTTGGCGTACTTCATCCCAGATGTCTTCGGGACCGGCGAAGACAAACCCGTTCCCATGCCCCATTCGGCTCGCCAGCTCCTGAATGATCCACCAGTCTGGCCGCGCCTGCCCTGGTGCCGAAACCGCTTGCCGAATTCTCTGTACGCGCCGGTCGGCGTTCATAAAGGTACCATCGCGCTCAAACACGCTGGCGGCTGGCAGGAACACGTGTCCATAAGCGCGGGCCGTTTCATTCAGGAACAGATCCTGGACAATGAGTAGGTCCAAATTGCTCAAGGCGTCACCAGTGACGCTCGCATTGGCCAGACTCTGATAGATGTCGTAGCCGATTGCCCACAGCGCCTTCAGCCGTCCCTCTCCAGCCTGGTCGATCATGCTCATCAGGTCCAGCCCGCGCGTGGCCGGTAGTGCTGTTCCCCATAAGGCCGAGATATGCTCGCCCGCCTCGCGGAATGACTGACCGCCGGGCAAGGTTGTGGGGTCGCAGCCCATATGTGCGGCACCTTGCACATTGTTTTGCCCGCGTAGCGGATTGATGCCGCAGCCGGGCTTCCCCAGGTTGCCCGTCAAAAGCGCGAGGTTGACGAGCGTCATGACGCCTTCCGTGCCCTGCACGTGTTCAGTCATGCCCAGGCCATGCACGCACATGGCGAGCGTACTTTCCGCATACAGTCTTGCTGCGGCGCGAATGTCCGATGCCGCGACGCCGCAGCCCGGAGCGACGGTTTCAGGAGCGTAGTCGCGGCACACGAAGTCGCGGTACTGCTCGAAACCGTCGACGCGCTCGTCCAGGAAGGTCTGATCAATCAATCCCTCCTCAATAATCGTGGCCGCCATGGCATTGAACAGCGGTACGTTGTGCCCAGGGCGCACGGCAAGGTGCAGGTCGGCGTAGTCGCTCAGCTCGATGCGCCGCGGGTCGACTACGATCAGTTTCGCCTCCTTCCGTACCGCCTGCTTGATACGGGCGCCGATGATGGGATGGTTTTCAGTAGGATTGCAGCCACAGACGAGGATCAGGCGGGCGTGCTCGATGTCGTCGAATGAGTTGGTTGCCGCCCCGGTGCCGAGCATGGTCTTGAGCGCCTTGGCGCTGGGCGTATGGCATACGCGTGCGCAGCAGTCGACGTTGTTCGTACCGAGCACGACGCGGGCGAATTTCTGCGCGAGATAGTTCTCTTCGTTGCTTGCCCTGGCTGACCCCAGTACACCGATCGCGTCCGCGCCGTCACGAGCAAATACATCCTTGAGCCTGGACGCGGCGAAGTCGAGCGCCTCATCCCACGATACTTCGCGCCAGGCGTCGCCATTGCGCACCATGGGCGCAGTCACGCGGTCGGCGGCGTGGTTGAACTCGAAGGCGTAACGCCCCTTCACGCAGAGGTGTCCACGATTGACAGGGCTGTCTACCGGGCGCACCGCGACGACGCGATCGCTCTCGCTTCCGACCTCCATCTGACAGCCTACCCCGCAGTACACGCAGGTGCTGCGCGTCCATCGCTCGGCCGGCACGGCTCGTTTGTCGAACAGTGCGCCGGTGGGGCAGGTGTCGACACAGGCACCGCACGAGACGCAACCACTTTCGAGCAGCGATCGTCCGTCTGCTGGAGCAATATGCGTGCGCTCTCCGCGTCCCCACGCCTGCCACACGAATTGACCCTGCACTTCGTCGCAGATGCGTACGCAGCGTTGGCAATGGATACAGCGGTCCATGTCGATCCCTAGATAGGGATGGTCCGCTTCGCGGAATGAATGGGCGTGTGGCTTGCCGCCAGCCGCTATGCCATGGTCGGTCAGCAAGCGATGAAACGGGTGTGCTGGTTCACGCGAGACTGCGTCCGCAGGATAATGCGCCGCCAACAGGCCAAGATTGGTCTTGCGCAGTGCCATCAAGGCCGGCGTCTCGGTGCGAATGACCATCCCTTCCACGAGCGTAGCGCTGCAGCTTGCAATGGGCCTGGACTCTCCCTCGATCTCGACCAGGCACGTCCTGCACCCACCCAGCGGTGCCAGCCTGTCGTCATGGCATAGATGGGGCACGGAGTGTCCAGCCTTCAATACCGCTTGAAGTACGCCGGTTCCGTCCGGGAGTTGGTACTCTTGGCCATCGATCACGACGCGAAGCATGCGGCCAACTCCTCTGGGTAGTGGCGTTCGATCGAGTGTGCAAATTCGGCCAACCCTCGACCATGTCCGCATAGACTGGTTTGGGCTAGGCTATCGA
>JAFAKZ010000246.1 GCA_019234745.1 Burkholderiales bacterium | reverse complement strand
TGGAGCAGCGACCTGCGCAATCGCTTCGGCAATCAGGCCTACCTTGACTGGTTTGGGCGCCGGCCGGAGGACGTATGCGGCGCCCATCTTGAGGAGCTGCTGGGGCAGGGCCTGTACCAGGAAAGCATGCCGCGTATCCAGGAAGTGTTGGCTGGTCAGCCGCAGTTCTTCGAGCAGTCGGTTACCACACCATCCGGTGGTGTGCGCTGTGCCCAGGTTTCCTTTATTCCCGACCAGAAGGACGGTGAGACGGAAGGCTTCTTTGTGCTGGCTACCGATATCACGGCGCGCAAGCAGGCGGAGATGGCGCTGCGCGACGAAAAGGAGGCGCTGCGCGTTACCTTGAATGCCATTGGCGATGCTGTGGTGGTGACGGACCGTGCAGGCATGGTCAATTTCATGAATGGCGTGGCGGAAGAACTCACCGGCTGGAGTATGGCCGAGGCAAGCGGCCGGCCCATTGAGGAGGTAATGGACCTGCGCGATGCAGTCAGCCGCTCGCGTGTGACCAATCCTATCCGATTCGCGTTGCGCGAGGATCGGGCCGTTGGCATGGCGATCAATTCTGTGCTGGTACGGCGTGATGGTGCCGAGTACAGCCTGGAAGATTCGGCCGCACCGATCTGTGACGAAAGCGGCACGACGTCCGGGGCCATCATTGCCTTCCACGACGTGAGCGAGGTGCGTCGCCTGGCACTGAAGATGGCTCATTTGTCGCAACACGACGCGCTTACCGATTTGCCCAACAAGGCGCTGCTGAACGATCGCGTGCGGCAGGCCGTGCATGCCGCGGAACGTACGGATGCCAAGTTTGCACTGATGATCCTGGATCTGGACCATTTCAAATACGTCAACGATTCGCTTGGGCATGCGGTGGGCGACGAACTGTTGCGCGTGATTGCTATCCGCCTGGCGGGTTGTTTGCGTGCCGTCGATACCGTGAGTCGGCGCGGCGGCGACGAGTTCATTATCCTGCTGCCCCAGGTCGCCTCTACCGAGGCTGTGGCGCAGCTCGCCGACAAGCTGATCGATTCCGTATCGACCAACTATGAAATCGCCGGGACACGTCTACAGGCCACGTTCAGCATGGGCATCTGCGTCTTCCCGGACGACGGGCGCGACCACGAGACACTGCTGCGTAATGCCGACGCGGCCATGTATCGCGCCAAGCAATCGGGGCGCAACCGCTATCAGTTCTATTCGGCCGATATCGGGGACCTGATCCTGGCGCGCCATGCATTGGAGAAACATTTGCGCCAGTCGCTGGACCAGGGTGCCTTCTCGGTGTTTTACCAGCCGAAGATCGATGCGCGGCAGGGCCGGTTGATTGGGGTGGAAGCCTTGGTACGCTGGCATGACCACAATGGGGACTTGGTCTCGCCGGCTGGCTTCATCCCTCTGGCCGAAGAGACCGGTCTGATTGTACCCCTGGGCAAATATGTGTTGCTGGAGGCCTGTCGGCAGTGCCGGCGCTGGCTGGAGATGGGCATCGCGCCCCTGCGTATTGCGGTAAATATCTCCGCGGCCCAGTTCGCTGCGACGGACTTTACGGAGATGGTGCAGACGATATTGGCCGAGGCGGGGCTGCAACCAAGTAGCCTGGAACTTGAAATTACCGAGGGCACCATGCTTATCGACACGGATCACACACGTCGTGTGCTGGGCGAACTCAAGCATATCGGTATCTCGGTGGCGATCGATGATTTCGGGACGGGTTACTCGAGCCTGTCCTACCTAAAGCGCTTTCCCGTTGACGTGCTCAAGGTGGACCAATCCTTTGTGCGTGATCTGCTGACAGACAGCAATGACGCGGCCATTGTTGCCGCTATCGTCAGCCTATCGCGCAGCCTGGGTCTGCAACTTGTTGCGGAAGGGGTGGAGCGGGAAGAGCAGGTGGAGCGCCTGATGGCCTTGGGCTGCGACGTGATGCAGGGCTTTCTATTTGCACACCCGATGCCGGCCGAAACCGCTAGCGGTGTTTTGCAACATTGGACGGGTAGAACGGTCTTACCAGGTGACTAGGGAGCCTCACGCCAATAGGCGTCGCCTATTGGAACGTTACGCTTATTCAATTTGACGCCAAGTCGCCCAAGACCTACATTCATCTTCTACGTTCAACCCGAATCAGGAGTAGTGAAATGGCCGTTCTCGTTGGCAAGAAAGCCCCCGACTTTACCGCAGCAGCCGTACTTGGCAGTGGCGAGATCAATGGAAACTACTCGTTCTCCGGCGCTACGCGCGGCAAGTACGCAGTTGTATTCTTCTACCCCCTGGACTTTACCTTCGTCTGTCCGAGCGAACTGATCGCTTTCGATCATCGCCTGGAAGAATTCAAGAAGCGTAATGTGGAAGTGATTGGCGTCTCCATCGACAGCGAATTCACCCACAGCGCATGGCGCAATACCCCGATCGAAAAGGGTGGCATCGGCCCCGTCAAGTACACGCTCGTGGCCGACATCAAGCACGAAATCTGCAAGGCCTATGACGTGGAAGCTGCCGACGGCGTTGCATACCGCGGCTCCTTCCTGATCGACCGCGAAGGCGTGGTGCGCCACCAAGTGGTGAACGACCTGCCGCTGGGCCGGAATATCGACGAAATGATCCGCATGGTCGACGCCCTCCAGTTCACGGAAGAGCACGGCGAAGTGTGCCCGGCTGGCTGGAACAAGGGCAAGGCCGGCATGAAGGCCGACGCCGATGGCGTAGCCAAGTACCTGGCTGAAAACGCCGGTCAGCTGTAAGTCGCGCTGGAAGTCGGTACGTAAAAGCCGAAGGGGTTTCCCTTCGGCTTTTTCTTTAATTTACGCCATTGGCATGACATTTGCTGCTTGATGCTCCAAAACGAGGCCCGTTACGAGGCCAATCCGCTTTGGAGGTCATCATGTCGGTCGCAGCCGTCGCCAGCAAGACAGTCTATGGGCAAGTGCCGTTTGGTGCTGCATCGTATAACGATGAGCAGTCCCTTGGTGTCCAGGCCAGGTTGGCATCGCTGTTGAATGCGACCGACACGACACGTGGCGCAACCACTGCGGGCACGGCTGTTCCGGTGCTTGGCGGCCACGGCCTTGCGGGCAGCGTCATGCTGGCTTTCGCGCGGCTTGGCTATACGCTGCCATCCAATACCGTCCATTTCGCTCACACCGCCAGCGCCAACGCCGCCACGCCCGCGTCCACGGCCGGCGCAGATTCGTTTACGGTTGCCAAGGACATGCGTGCGTTCCTGCAGGCTTTGTTCGAGGCGGTAAACGGTGGTGCAAGCAGCGGGGCCGCTAACCAAGCGGCAAATTCCGCCGCTGCCGGCGGCAATCCGCAGAGCGGTCTTGCAGGTTCACTGCAGTCGCTTGCTCAGGGCCTGAATGCCGGCAGTTCGGGCTTGTCCGCTTACGACCAGTTGCAGGCTGCCTACCAAAAGCTGTTGAGCGATATGCCCAGCGGCCCCGCAGGTGCCAACGCCGGTACCGCCACTGACCTGCAATCCTTCCTGCAGACACTCTCAAGCACTGTATCGACGGACGGCAGCTCAACCCTAGGCAGCCTGGTCGACGCCTTGGCCTAACACGGCTACGCAGCGGTGCAAGCTTCATCAGCCCTTCACAAGGCCACGCTATAAGCGCTAGTTGCAACGGCCTATGCAGGAACCGTCGCGCGGTGTATCCATCCAAGCCACAAGCACGCTAGACTGCGCCACGTTAGATGGCGTCTGGGCTATGGCCATGGAAATATGACCGGCGGTAGACCCTTGCAGCCAGCGAGAAATGCCATCATATAAAGACTTGTGGGGCGGCCTGCGCGGCCAGCCCTGCATAACTCAAGGAGAATATCGTGCGTGTTTTGCCCATGCTATTTGCGGCATTGTTGTCGATCGCGGCACTGGCAGTACCTACGCCGAATGACGTCAAGGCCGCCGTTGGCCGCGGAGATTACGCATCGGCCGAGTCGATGCTGAAGGAAGTGGTTTCGGCTCATCCGAACAGCGCAAAGGCCCACTATGAATACGCTGAAGTGCTGGCCCACAACCATCACTACGACGATGCCACAGACCAGATGCTCACGGCAAAGCACCTGGATCCGAATATTTCCTTTACCAATCCAGAAAAATTCCGCTCGCTGGAAGCTGACTTGCTGAACCATGGCAACCACCAGCCGGTACGTGTGTCAGGTGCACCTGTGGTGACCCATCAGGTACCGGTGTACTCCACCGTCCCGGTGCAGCATGAGCGTTCTGGCATGGGGCCGCTGGGCTTCATCCTCATGATTGTGGTGATTATCGCTGTGGTGGGCTGGCTGGTGAGTCTGTTCGGTCGCCGCAATACAACGGTAGTGAATTCCGTTGGCGGCGGCAGCCTGCCCGGTGGTGGTAGCTACACCGTAGGTGGGGGTGGCTACGGCATGGGTGGTCCTACGGTCATCAACACGGGTGGCAGCGGTATCGGCGCAGGCCTGGCCGGCTTCGCAGCTGGTGTGGTTGCCGATGAGTTGGTCGAGCGCGCCCTGGATCGCCCGCACTACGGTTCGTCGGGCTATGGCCCTCAGGGTTATGTCGAGCAAGTGCCGCAGCAGGATCAATACATCGACCCGGGCGCCCAAGCCGACCGCGATATGGATACGCGACCCATCGACTTCGGTAACGACAACAGCAATAGCTGGGACTCCGGCGGCAGCAGCTTCGACAGTGGCAGCTCTGATAGCGGTGGTAGCAGCGACGGTTGGTAAACTGTAGGTCACCTCGTAATGAAAAACGGCCTGCATTGCAGGCCGTTTTCATTTTATCAATGAAGCACTTACGAACTCTTGCCTGCCAGCTGGCGCAGGTCGGCAGCGATCGTCTTGGCATAGGTCTTGGTATCGATGTCCTTATAGAACTTCACAACCTTGCCATCCGGGTTGATCAGGTAGGTATAGCGCTTGGCGTATTTCATCAGGCCAAGATTGGTCAACGCACCGTAGGTTTCCGACACTTTACCTTCCGTATCGGCCAGCAAGGTGAAGGGCAGGGTGTGCTCCTGGCCGAAGGCATGGATGGCGTCGACCGAGTCGGTGCTCACGCCGACCACTTCTGCGCCTAGCGCATGCAGCACAACAATATCGTCGCGAAAGCTGCAAGCCTCTTCCGTGCAGCCAGGCGTGCCGGCCTTCGGATAGAAGTACAGGACTAGCCACTTGCCGTGGTATTCGTCGCTGGTGTGGGTCTTGCCGTTCTGGTCGGTGAGCGCAAACGCTGGCGCGGCCTGGCCGACTTCAGCGGCGCTCGATGCAAACAATGAAATGGCCAATAGGCCGGCCACTGCGAGTTTCTTCACTTCTGCACTCCTTTGAATAGGGTCCCGATCGCACCAGGTAAAGGCCGGTGGATGTGTGATTGGGCTGTCGGTGGTAGAATGCCGCCGCCCGGCCTGGGTGGCAAGCGTTGTCTTACTGTATTCCCGGCCACCGGGCGTAGGTTCTCGCCGTAGTTAAATGGATATAACCGGCCCCTCCTAAGGGTCAATTGGTGGTTCGATTCCACCCGGCGAGGCCAATGGCCTAGTTTCCTCCCGCACTATTGTCAATTCCCAGCTTTACCCCTTCGGGATTCGCTACCGTCACTTGCTCGTTGAAGGGCGGGAAAATCGGGCGGTCTGACTTCTCGAAGCGCACCAGGATGTCGTAATAGCTGCGCACGTTCTCCACGAACACCACCGTTTCGCCACCGCGCGCGAAGCCGTACTTCAGCGTGCTGAAATACTCATAGTTGCGCAGCAGCGGGATCACGGTCTTCAGGTCGGTCCAGCTGTTCGGATTCTTGCCCAAGCGCTGCGCCAGTACACGTGCGTCTTCCAGGTGGGCCGTACCGATATTGTAGGCGGCGAGTGTCAGCCAGCTGCGGTCTGGCTCGGGGATGCGGGCGGGTAGTTCACTCTTCAACATGTCCAGGTATTTTGCGCCACCCGTAATGCTTTCCTCAGGATCGAGGCGATCGTCGACACCAAGCTTGTCGGCCGTATCGTTAGTCAGCATCATGAGGCCGCGCACGCCGTAGGCGCTGGTGGCAAAGCGGTCCCAGTGCGATTCCTGGTAGGAGAGGGCGGCGAGCAGGCGCCAGTCCAGGCCGTAGGCGGCCGCTGCGTCCATGAAGAAGCGCCGGTACTTGGGCAGGTCGCTGAGCCGCTTGCTGAGGAAGGCCGTCGCATCGTCCGTCTGCAAGCGCGTTGCGTGACCATAGTAGCGGTCGATGAGCTTGGCCAGCGTACCGTCCTTCTTGATACCAGCGAAGAAGGCATCTACGCGGCTGGCAAAGTCCTTTGGCACGTTGTCGGACCAGGCCCAACCCAGCGACAACGGTGCACCCACGTCGAATGCCACGTCGGCCGTTGGATGATAGTTCTGCGCTACGCCTACGCCGTAGTCGTCGGCCACCGCGTAATCGATTAAGCCATTGGCTACCTTTTCGACCAGATCATCCGTGTCCTGGAACTGCGCTTCGTCCCAATGCAACTTCGGATAGTGCGTGCGCAGTGCCTGCAGCGACGGCACGTACTGGCTACCCGCCATCAGGATGCCATCGCCCAGATCATTCAGGTCCTTCGGTTCGCGGCCGTCGGAACGGTATACCAGGACCGGTTGTACCCTGAGGTACTCCGGTCCGTACTGAAGGGACTTCTGTGCGCCGCGTACCAGGCCAACGCCCAGGTGGGCTTGGTGTTTGGCCAGACGGTCCGGTGTCTCGGCCACGCGTGGCGCCACTTCGATTTTCACCTTCAAGCCATTCTGGGCCGCGAACAGCGTCACCAGATCGTAGTCGATTCCGGCATATTTCCCTTCTGAATCAACGTAAAAGCTGGTGGCGCCGTTGCGCAGCAGGACGGTGAGTTCGCCCTTGTCCTGCAGCGGAGGAAGTGATGGCGTCTTCGGTGCCTCCTGTTTTGCGGTGCAGGCGAGCAGCAAGGTCATCGACAGCGAGATCAGCTTACGTAGATGGCGCATAGGCAAGGATTGGCGAGGATGGCTGATTGTGACACGAATGAATTAGAAGCATAACGGTTGACAAGTTCCGAATTGATCTCCAAAATGCGCAGCTTCCATCGGAAAGGTGGCAGAGTGGTCGAATGCGCTGGACTCGAAATCCAGTATACGTTTCGGCGTATCGTGGGTTCGAATCCCACCCTTTCCGCCAGACATCGACGGCCCGCAGAAATGCGGGCCGTTTGTCTTTCTGCTGTCCTTCGCTACGCAGTGGCGCCATTCCGTCGAGAGGTGCTTCCCGGCTGGTGCCAAGCGGCTCCGCTCCTTGCGTGGCGACTGCTCGCAGTGGCCCGGCATCGTACGTCGAGCATCGATATTTCGTGCCGAATATACCGATTCACACGGAATTGATCTATTTTTTTACGCCTTATTCATTATTTGATGTATTGGCGCAGCAGTCTAATGTGCCCCTATTAAAATAATCTTGATTGTGGTTACGATAAAAGACGAATTTACTATTTGTGACAAAATATCACCTTGTATGGGTTGATATAGTTTGCGCAATTCAACTGCCAACGCAATGGGGAGCCGCGTTGATCGATCGCAGCCTGAAGCACCTGTCAAAGCCTGTTACAATGCGAGCATTAAAATTGCGCCAGTTGCCGAATGTCCAAGCCTATTTCCCGCCCTTGCTGCCTCGCATGGGCTCCCGAGTCCGTTTGCCGGCGATGGGGCGTGCCGCATGTGATGGCGCTTGGTGATCGGGTGTTGGTTGCATTCTGTACACGATGACAGTCGATATTCTGCTCGCCACCTATAACGGGGCGAAATTCCTATCCGGGCAATTAGCTTCAATCGCCGCACAGACACATGGTGACTGGCGACTGATCGCGCGTGACGACGGCTCGAGCGACGGCACCGTCGAAATTCTCAAGGATTTTGCCGGTCGATATCCAGAACGGGTACGACTGCTCGCCAACGATCGGGATGGTCCAGGCGGTGCCAGTGCCAATTTCGGTGCCATGCTAGATGAGGTAGATGCGGACTACGTCCTGTTCGCTGATCAGGACGATGAATGGCTGCCGAACAAGATTGCCGTCTTGTGGGCTGAAATGCGGCGCATCGAGGCGGCACATGCGGGTTGCCCGGTGCTGGTCCATAGCGACCTGGTCGTAACCGATTCCGTGCTCAGAACTGACGCTTCGTCGTTTTGGTCCCATATGGGGCTCGACCCGCGCGCCGGCGCCAGCTTCAAGCGTCTGATGCTGGAGAACTGCGTCACCGGCTGCGCCTCGATGATCAATCGGCAACTCATTGAGCGAGCGCGCCCGATTCCTGCGGAGGCCATCATGCATGACTGGTGGCTGGCATTGGTGGCCAGCGCCTTCGGCGTCATCGGCGTGGTCGATACGCCAACAGTGCGCTATCGCCAGCATGCAAACAATGCAGTCGGCGCGCGGGCCGCCAGCCTGCCGGCACTGATGGGCAGCGGAATCCGGCAAGGTTGGCTTACAATCCGTGTTTCGCTTGCGTGCAAACGGGCGCAGGCAAGCAGCTTTCTTGCGCGCTATAGGGACGTTTTGGACCCGGTGCAGCGCGAGACTGCTGAAGCATTCATTGCATTGCCGCAGTTGCCGTTTGGCTTGCGGCAGTGGAGGGCCCTGAACGCGGGGCTTCGCATGTCGACGACCGCGCGCAGCATTGGCCTGTATCTCTCTATGTAAGCGACTATGTCGATCAACGAACAAGACCTGATTCCTTTCTCGGCCGTCGATAGCCTGGCGAATGGCAACGCGCTCGTGCTGGCGCCGCATCCAGACGACGAGATTTTTGGTTGCTACGGTGCCATGCGTGCCCACATGGCGCAGGGTGACCGCGTTACCGTCGTGCTCGTGACGGATGGAGCACAGCAAGGCGAGTCAACCGACACACGCCTGCAGGAAAGTATCGAGGCAGCGAAGCTTCTGGGCATCGACGCTCCCGTCTCCTGGGCAATCCCCGATCGTGCCGTCGACTATGGCGAGCCCCTTATCCAGCGCATCGTAAATGCAATATGCGACGCCAAGGCAGCGGTCGTCTATGCGCCATGGGCAGGCGAGCTGCACCCAGATCATCGTGCGGTCGCGCTGGCTGCACGGGAGGCGGTGCGTCGGGTCGGTGGCAGCGTGTTGTTGGCGCAATACGAAGTCAGCGCGCCGATGCGTCCGAATCGTTTACTAAACCTGACAGGGCAGGTGACGGGCAAGTCGGCGGCCATGCAGGTGTTCGCCTCGCAGCTGGCCTTCAATCGCTACGACGAAGCGATGACGGCTTTGAATCGCTATCGCGCTTATACACTCGCGGGGCAGGGTGTCGAGTCGGCTGAGGCGTATTTCATCGCGACGGCGACGGAACTCGACCAGGCGCCTTCGCTGGGGTTGAGTGCATTGCCTCCATTGCCGCAAACAGGGGACGAGCTGCGCCGCGTCACAATCCTGATCCGCAGCTCCAATCGTGCAACGCTTGGCGCGGCCCTGGATTCAGTTTCGGCGCAGACCTACCCCAATATCGACGTTGTGATCGTCAACACGACCGGCAAGGCGCATACGCAGGCGTTGAGCTGCCGCTTCCCCGTGCGCCTGTTGGAACCGGGTAGGCAGGCGCCACGTGCCTTGGCGGCCAATTGTCTCTTGGAGGCTGCCCGTGGCGATTGGCTGCTGTTTCTGGACGACGACGATTGGCTGCTGCCGGACCATATCGCTAAGCTGGTCGAGGCCGCGCAAGGCGGTGCTGCTCAGGTCGTCTTTACCGATATCGGTTGTGCGGATGAGACGGGCAAGTCGATTCCCGGCGTGTTCGACCGCGATTTCGATCTGCAACGCCTGCACGTTGCCAACTATCTGCCCATTCACGCAGTACTGTTTTCGCGCCAATTCGTCGAGCAAGGCTATCGTTTTGACGAGGGTTTGGACCACTTCGAGGACTGGGATTTCTGGCTCCAGCTGGCACGGCAGCACGCCTTTCGCCATGTTCCAGGGGTGTCGGCAATTTATCGTATCTACAACAACGGCAACTCCGGTATCCACCAGCACAAGAGCCGCATCGAAGGGCGTGGCAGCTTTCTTGCCAAGTGGGCACAGCGCGATGCCGAGCGGGTAGCTGGTGCCGTCGCCATGCGCCTCACCGAGGTGGAAGACGAGCTGGGCGACGCGCACGCCTCATTGGCGGAACGCCAGGTGGAACTGACCGACACGCACGGCAGACTGGCGCTGGCTTATGCCGACATTGGAAGGCTTAACCGAGAAGTGGCCGAGTTGCGGGCTGCGTACGAAGGGCAGGGGGCGCAGCTGCGTGAGCTGGGCGTCCATACGACGAATCTTGAGGCAGACAATGCGCGCCTCGCCGATCAGACCCTCCGGTTGGACGCCCAGGTCGGCTGGTTGCACGAAACGATAGGTCAATACGAGCAGTCTGCATCGTGGCGTTTGACGGCACCATTGCGCGGTACGGGTGACCTCGCCCGTCGAGCGGTGCGAGGCCTGCGCTTGCTGCGTGGTGCGGCGGCCCGAAAGGGTGGCTGGCTGAGCCTAGCTGGTTGGATGCTGAAGATTGTGTGGCGGGATGGGCCGCGCGGCCTGCGCCCGTACTTCGATCAAATGACTCAGCCAAACGCGGCGGTTGCATTGCCCCCGGTTGACGACGCGCCGACTGATTATGAGCGCTGGATCGAGCAGTATCACAACATCGATGCCAATCAGCTCGCGGCCATGCAGGCCGAAATCGCAAGCTGGGCGAACCCGCCTCTCGTGTCCATTCTCATGCCGACGTACAACACACCCGAAGTCTGGCTGCGTCGGGCGGTGGAGACAGTGCGCGAGCAGGTTTATACGAACTGGGAACTGTGCATCGCCGACGATGCCTCGCCCGAGCCGCACGTGCGGAGCGTGTTGGAGGAGCTGGCCGCAGCGGACAAGCGCATCCGGGTGGAATTCCGCCAGCAGAATGGCCATATCTCGGCGGCTTCCAATAGCGCATTGGCGCTGTGCACAGGCGAATTCACGGCGTTGTTCGACCACGATGACGAGCTCCCACCCGATGCGCTGTTCCACGTTGTACGTGCTACTCGCGACAATCCCGCGGCCGATCTTTTCTATAGCGACGAAGACAAGATCGACGTTCAGGGGCGCCGCTTCGATCCCTACTTCAAACCGGACTGGAATCCAGACCTGTTCCTGTCGCAGAACTTCTTCTCGCACTTAGGCGTGTACCGTACCCGCCTGCTGCGCGACATCGGCGGCTTCCGCGAAGGGTTTGAAGGGAGTCAGGACTACGATCTGGCGCTACGGGCTGTCGAACGTGTTGGCGTGCAAGGCATCGTGCATATTCCGCGCGTGCTCTACCACTGGCGGGTGTTGCCAGGCAGCACGGCAGGGGCCGGTGACGCCAAGCCCTACGCCTTCCTTGCGGCTGTGAAGGCCGTTGAGGAGCACCTCGCGCGCAAGGGTGTCGATGCCGAGGTGATGGAAGCGATGCCGGGCATGCGCATGCTGCGCGTGCAGTACCGCCTGCCCAAGGAATTGCCGCGCGTCAGCATCATCATTCCGACGCGCGATGGCGGCCAAGTACTGAAGCGCTGCCTCGATAGCATCGAGTCGAAAACGACCTATCCAAACTACGAAATCCTGGTGGTCGACAACGGCAGTGTGCATGAGGAGACCCTGGCTATCTTCCGACAGTATCAGGGCGAGGGCTTGATCCGTGTACTGCGTGACGACCGTCCGTTCAACTATTCGGCACTCAACAACAATGCTGTCCGAGAGGTCGGCAGCGAGCTCGTCTGCCTATTGAACGACGATACAGAGGTCATCACGCCTGAGTGGCTTGACGAGATGGTGAGCCAGATTTCGCGTCCGGGCATTGGCGCTGTCGGGGCCAAGCTGCTCTACCCGGACGGCACTGTGCAGCATGCGGGTGTCATTGTCGGCCTGGGTGGTGTGGCCGGCCATCCGCACGCTCGGCTGCACAGTCAAGCGGGTGGCTACTTCGGTCGTGCATCGCTGCAGCAGAACTTATCGGCCGTGACCGCTGCGTGCATGCTTGTGCGGCGTGACGTCTTTCTCGAAGTAGGTGGTTTGAACGAAGAGCGACTGGCTGTTGCCTTCAACGACGTCGATCTGTGCCTAAAAATACGCGATAGCGGCCGCAGTGTCGTATGGACGCCATATTCTGTGTTGTATCATCACGAGTCGCTTAGCCGTGGTAGCGACCTGGTACCAGAGCAAATTGCCCGGTTCACGGCGGAGGTGAACTGGATGCGCGAATACTGGGGCGCCAAGCTTGACCGAGACCCGGCTTACAACCCCAATCTGAGCCTACAGGGCGGCGATTTCGGGCTGGCATGGCCGCCGCGCGAACCGGAGACGAGGTCATCCGTATTGGCGTAGCGGTACCGTTAGGTCGGGATCGGCGCTGTCCGCAATGAACTAATCAGCACGCAGGCTTACGAACGGCCAAGGAGGGACCGTTCGAAGCGCTTGCTTGCGCTGTGGCGCAAATGTGGAGCAAGAGCGGCAGTACGGTGTAGATCGGGACTGATTCTTGCTTGATGGAATAGAATTGGCCGCGCGATCGTGTGCAGGCACAAGACGGAAGATGCATTAAGTGACGGTGATGACAAAAAAGCAATTCGGCATTCGCTGCCTATTCATTCAATTGGCCGTCCTTTCTGGCACTTCGGCATGGGCTGACGATGCACCTGCACCGGCCATACCGTCCTTGCTGCAAGCCATTCAGGCTGCACAGCGCAATAACCCGCAGCGAGCCCAGCCCGGCCAGCCACCCGTCAACACGCCGCCGGCACCAGCGCTAGGACCGACCGCGAGCACGCCTGGCATCCGTCACGATGAAAACCCGCCCGGCCCGGCCAAGCCGCTGACCCCGGCCCCGGCGGCAGCCAAGCCGGCCGCAACGCCCACGCCAACCGCGGCACCAGCACCAACGACCGAGCAGGCTGCGACGCCGGTGGCGACATCCGATGCCTCGAAGATTGAGCCGGGCGGCCCCGTGCGCGTCGTACAGCCGCAACTCGACGCCGCCGGCGGGGTGACGCTGCGTTTCGACAACGCCGACATCTATGAAGTCGTCCAGACCATCATGGGCGACATCCTGCACCTCAACTACGTGATCGACCCCGGCGTCACAGGCAAGGTGAATATCAATGGCCTTACGCCCGTCAGCTCGAACGACCTGCTTGGCGTGCTGCAGAGCGTGCTGGCGATGAACAATGTGTCGATCATCCGCGACGGCAACATGTACAAGGTCGTGCGTGACAGCGTGGCGCCGCACGATGCGGTAGGCGGCGCGGCAGTCGGCGACAACGGTTCGATGATCCAGATCTTCGCACCGAAGTTCGTGCAGCCCTCGGCCATGATCAATTCGCTGAAGAATTTCGTGGGTGCCCAGGCCGCCATGGTCAACGACCCGACCGATCATTACCTGATCATCGTCGACCGCGCCCGCAATATGAAGAAGCTGCAGGAGCTGATCCAGTCGCTGGACGTGGACTACCTGGCGCACGTCGAGATCGAGGTTGTACAGATCGAGAACGACGACGCGACGGACATGGCCAAGCAAATGGACTCCCTGTTCAAGACGTCGCAAATCTTCAATTGGCGCGGCACCGAGGCGAACAAGGTGTACTTCATGCCCATCAAGCGCATGAATGCCATCCTGATCGCCGCGGCGAACAAGGACATCCTGGAATCGGCCAAGCACCGCATCAAGGAAATCGACATCCCGCCCAGACAGGGTCTGGGTTCGCGCATCAATATCTACGTCTGCAAGAATTCGGCCGCTACCTACCTGGCGAGCCTGATCAGTCAGATTTACGGCGGGCCCGCCATCTCCTCGTCGACCGATACTTCGCTGTCGTCGTCGGCCAGCCTGTCGCAGGGCACGAGCAAGGTGGTGCAAAAGGGTGCTATTGCGGCTAATGCAGCCACCGGATCGGGCCTGGTCGGCGAAGTGCAGGTGATCCCGAACGAGAAGAGCAACTCGTTGATCATCAAGGCGGGTCGACAGGACTACCTGGAAATCCTGAAGCTTCTGGAGCAGCTGGATTCAATCCCGCGCCAAGTACTGATCCAGGCCAACATCATTGAAGTGACGTTGAACAACACCGACCAGCTGGGGCTGGAGTGGCATGTGCTGAACGATCACGTCAAGATCAATGGCACGAGCTATACCGCTACGACAAGCCAGCAGGGCCTGCTGCCGCGTGATTCGAGCGGCAACGTGACAGGCGGTGGGCTGCTGTATACGCTGGGTGTATCGCCGCAGCAGACGCTGGCAACCTTGCAGGCCGTGGCGAGCAAGAACGACATCAATGTGCTGTCTTCGCCGCGTATTCTCGCCAGCGATGGCAAGGAAGCGACCATCGAGGTGGGCGAAGAAGTGCCGGTTCTGACGCAGGAGATAGCAAACGTCGTTGCCAACTCGTCCACTACGACTACCAACCCGGCTACGACGCTGACCAGTTCTGTGACCTACCGTTCGGTGGGCCTCATCCTCAAGATCAAGCCAAGCATCAACGACTCGGGCTTGGTCAACCTGGCCCTGTCGCAGGAAGTGAGCAATGTGGTTGACGACGTGAACGCCAGCGGCAACACACCGCGCTTCACCAAGCGCAAGATCGACACGGAAATCACCCTGCAGGAAGGCAAGACGCTGACCATTGGTGGGCTGATCCAAGACCAGCGTAGCAAGAGCGACTCAGGCATTCCATTCCTGAAGGACATCCCCTTGTTCGGCAGCCTGTTCAAGAACGCCTCGCACTCCAAGCAACGTACCGAACTGCTGTTGACGATTACGCCCTACGTGGTGCGCGGCCAGGACGATGCAGACCGTGTCAACCAGGAGGCGGATGACCTGATGGAAGGGGTCAAGGCCTATACGAAGCGCATGGCGGCCGAGAAGGCTCGCCTGCGCGTGACAACTAGTAATAGCGACCAGACCGCAAACTAGGCGCGCCGGTATTGCGTGCATACGACGAAGCCATGGTCAACGCGAGAGGTTTCACACTCATCGAGATGATGATCGCGCTGTTTATCGCAGCGCTGATCAGCATCGCCCTGAGCGTCGTGTTCCGGCTTGGCATGAACTTCCTTACCCGCAGCCGTGGCTATTACAGCAATCTGCAGGAGTCGCTGGCCGTTGTCGGCTATTTGCGGCGCAGCGTCAGCCACATCGCCCTGGACAAGGTGGTAGGCGACGATGGCATCGTGCTGTTGCTGCCGGGCAGCAAGCCGGACGGGTCGGGTAGTGGTTTCCGGTGCCGGGCCAGTAACGATGCCCGTTGGGCATTGGAATCGATCACTGTCCAGTCGAAGAACGCCAAGGACGCGGCGGCCAAAGCGGCTCCAGCGCTACCCGCGGCGCCGGGGACGCAGGCACCGGTCACGTCTACCGATTCGGCCAAGCCGGTGGAGCAGGCGGTGCTACCCACGGCCGAGCAGCTGCAGCAGGCGCAATCGCACGTGCTGCTCGACGGCCTCGAGACATGCACATTCGAATATTTGCTGGGCAAACCCGACCCCGCCAACACGGCGCAGGCACAGGCCCAGTCTGGCACCAATGCCCCGGCTGACGCCAACGCCGCGGCGAATAGCGCGGCACCGACGACCTACGTTTGGCTAGGTGCGCGTGCCAAGGGCCAGTTGGCGGCTATCCGCGTGAGCCTTGCGACAGCAGATGCAGCACTCCCGCCTATCGTACTGGCACCGGTGAAATGATATGAGCCGACCGCATATCGCCCCTCGCCAGCGTGGCTACATCCTGATGTATGTACTGGCCGTGATGATGGTACTCGGTGGCCTGGCGCTGACGGTGGCCTACCGCCAGCGCATCGGCGTGCAGCTGGTCCACAACGTGGCCGATATGACGCAGCAGGATTGGGCGCTGCAGGCTGGGCTGGCCTATACGAAGGCTCAATTGGACATCAGTGCCAAGCTCGCCGCGGCCGCCAATGCAAAGGACCCTTACGCCGACATGGTCAAGCGCTGGCAGATGGGCGACAAGCGTCAGATTCAGGTGGGTGACATCGTCATCGATGTGTCGCTGATGCCAGCCTTGCTGGCGCCAGATTTCAACCTGTTCACGGCGGACGAGATCAATCGCCTGTTTGGGGCGTTGGGTGCTGCACCGGACGATGCGGCGCGGTATGCGCAGATATTGATCGCCGCGCGCCCCAGCACAGGATTTGTCAGCAAGAGCGACCTGGTCCGCATTCCCGGTATTCCGCAGGAACTCCTGGGCAAGCCCGACGCTGCGGGTGGCGGCGAGGCGACCGTGCCGGCCAAGGGTGGCAGCGATCTGTACCACCTCGTCGACATCGGCAGCAAGGTGAAGCAGATCGATCTGGACGCGACGCCGCTGCCCATCGTCGCGGCGCTCACAGGCCTTTCGATGGAGCAGCTTGCGCCGTTGACGGCCATGCGGGCGTCCGGGCCGGTTGACCGTACCATCGCGGCGCAGAAGATCAGCCCCACGCTCGCATCGATGGCCGGTGCCTCCAACGCGGTGCTCGCCCGCCTGGCCGTGGACGGCGGCCATGCTTGGGGCGAAGCCTTGCTGACCAATGGTAAGGGCGGGTTCGGCAATGACCCGATGACGATACATTACGGCGACCCGGCCAAGACGAAGACGGATGAGTCCGCCCCGGGAGCGGATCAAGCATGAAGCTAGCAATCGAAATCACCGAGACGGGACTGCGAGTAGGCCTGTACCAGCAGCGTCTGAAGGGTTGGGCGTGCCAGCAGCGCGCCGAGCTGCCGTGGCGGCTGGATGCCTCGCAAACCTCGATGGCCGAGCAATTGGTCGCAACCCTGCGCCCGTCGCTGCTTGCTTGGGGCGTGAAGCCGGATACCTCGGTCATTGTCGCACCGTCGGGCGACGTTGGCGGTGTGCTGTCCATGACTGAGCTCGATGGGGAGCTCACCGACGAACGCATTGAGAAGCTGATCGCCCAACACCTGCCTTATTCGCCTTCCGAAATTGCCTGGGTGGTGCGCCATGGCAGCGACGGAGCCGCGAGATCTGCGCAGATCGCCTGGATACCCCGTGGTTGGCTCACAGACATAAAAGGGGCACTGGAACGGCTGGCCTTGCGGCTGGACGAGGTGTTTCCCTTGGTGTTTCTGGTCGCGAATTCTCTGCGGCGACCCATCAAGCAGCCGTACTTGTGGGTACGGGCAACGAAGGAGTCCCTGGCGTTGTGTGCACTGCGCCCGGATGGTCTGGTTGAGAACATGGCAACGGTGGGTTTCGATGCACCGGGAGGCAGCCATAAATTTGCGCTGGCGCGCTATGCTATTGCCGGTGGCGTGGCTTTGCCCGTGTTGCTGGCAGCCGACTCTTCTGACGCCAACGAGCGGGCCATGGCATGGTTGGGCAATGAAGCGGAGGTGACACCCATCCCTTCGCTCGACACGGTCGACCGGCTGTTCCAGTCCTGGTTGGCTGGGGACGCTGGTTGGTGGCAAGCACCAAGTCGGGACTGGTTGATCGCGCGCAGCATGCCCTGGCTGATCGGCCTCGCACTTGTCCTGTTGGCCTCAATGGCCTACCTGACTTGGGAGCGCCAGCACCTTATCGAACAAACCAGTAAGGCCGACGATCAGGCCAACAAGCTCCGCCCTGCGCACCGCAAGCTTGAGGCCCAACAGCGGCAGCTGTTCCAGATGACGGCGCAAATCTTGGACGCCGAATCGTACGAGCATGGCAAGCCACCGCTGGACCCGTTGGCCATCGTCACGGACTTGCTGCCCCCGGGGACGTGGGTTACCCACTATCGGTTCGACGGGCAAGGCTATTTGCTGGAAGGGAAGGGTGCGTCCAGCGCCGATATGGTGAAGGTGCTGGCGAAGAGCGGACTAGTCGTCACGCCAACCAAGCCGTCCGCTGAACTGGCGAACAAGCAGGCTGATGGAGTGAACGTCGCTCCCCCCGCACCCGTGTTCGCCTTGAATATTGAGCAGGGAAATGCAAAAGCAGCCAAGCCAACCCATTGAGCCGTTGATCGCCGACAAGGCACCCTGGCAGCGCTGGCGCCGCGACGGGCGGCGGCTCTCGATGCTCTTGGGTTTCAAGCCCATGGGCATCGCCGCGATCGTGCTGATCGTGGTCTTCATGTGGTTTGACAATGCAACGCGTGCCGTAGCCAACGCGCGGCATGACCACGACGAGACCATGACCGAGTTGTCGCACATGAAAGCGCTTGCCGGCATGCGCAATCGTATCGAAGCGGGCCTGAAGACGGCGGCGCCCGAACTGGAACAGGCGCGAGCCCGAGGCCTGGCCGGTGGGTCGTTGGATGAGGCGACGGCCGTGTGGCGTGGCGAATGCCAGGCGACAATCCAGGCACAGAACATCATGGACGTCACCGTTGCATCTGCGCCTGCCAGCAAGCGCGCCAGCACGCTGCCGGTCGCCGCGCTCGATGTCGAATTCACCGCCGTGCCGCAGCAACTGCTGTCGGTCGGCGACGCAATCCTGCACGGCGCGCACTATACGCGTATCGCAACGCTGGATCTCGTTCCCGATTTGACGCTGTCCTCACCACGCCTGCATGTCAAAATGCGCTTGGAAGCACCGTATTTCCCACCAAAGAACGCGGGGCAGGCCGGTGCTGGCGGACGTCCTGGGATGACGACGCATTAGCGCGGAGGTAGAGAAATGATTACATCGTTGCTCCTGGCCGCGGCCATGGCCGCCAACGCTGCGCCGGACGACGGCAAGCAGCCGGCGCCGGCCGCACATGCTGCCACGCAACCGAAGCCCGATTTGTCGAAAATCCCGGCGAAAAACCCCTTTGACCCTAATCGCAAGGTGTGGGAGGCGCCTGCAGTGCCACCGCCGCCCTTGCCCCCACTCGCCGACAGCGACATCAAGTTGCACGGTGCCATCATCGCCGGTAGTACACGTAAGGCTATCGTCGAGGTGCTGAACCCGAGGCTGCAGGCACCGGGGCAGGATACCAAGGGCAAGGCGGCAAGGCCCTATCGCGTACTCGCCGTCGGTGATGATGTCGGTGGCTATCGCGTGGCCGACATTACGCCTGCCGAAATTGTGTTCGAGCAAGGCGGACGTACGACCTCGTTGCCGTTCACGATCACCAAGGGCCGCGGCGCCTCGGGTGCTGCTGTGCCGCCGCCGGACCAGGTTGCCATCGTGCTGCCAGCGCCCGTACCGACCATTGTGTCCGATACGGGAGCGGCCGTTGCCGCGACCGACCCGAACGCACCGCCGGTGGCCGGTGCGTCCGCGGCGCAAGCCCAACCTGCTGCGCCGGCCCAGTCCGATGCCACGGCTGCGACGACACCGGTAACGCCAATGCCTGAGAATGGCGGCCAGCCAGCCGACAATTCTGGCGGCAACACGCCGAGTGATCCCAATGCCACGCCACCGCAAGGCATGTCGCTGCTCGATGCGATCATGTGGGCGAAGACGCATAACGGCCAGGCGGCGGCTAACCCAGGTACGACCAAGTGATTCCGCAAGAAGCTGATCTCAACGCCGCACGCGCGCTCACCGAGGTGGCCGCCCAGCTTGGCCTGCAGGTATTGACCGAAGCGGCGCTGGACCCGATACCGGCACAGCTGAAGGGCGTGTCGAACGCCTTCCTACGTGCAAACCTGATACTGCCGCTCGGATTCGACGGTGAAACGCTGCGGGTGGCAACCGTATTGCCCATGCCCTGGGCGGCGCTCGACGCCCTGCGCCAGTTCACGGGACAGCGCGAGCTGCACCTGATGCTCGGCGAGGCCGAACTTATCGAGCGCGGCTTGGCCCTGATGGAGGCGCGTGTCGACCCCGACAGCCCCTATGCCATTGAGGCCAACGATAGCGGCGCGCCGGTGGACGAGGACGACCTGGAAAGCCTGCGCCACCAGGCGGAGGACGCGCCTGTAGTGCGCCTGGCTCAGTTCATCATCCAGACGGCTGTGGAGCGTGGTGCGTCGGACGTGCACCTGGAGATCTACCAGGACGTATTCAAGGTGCGCTATCGCCTCGATGGCGTGCTGCAGGACGTGGAATCGCCGCCGCGCCGCATGTTCCTGCCGACGATTTCGCACCTTAAACTGCGCGCGCGCATGAATATCGCCGAGCGCCGCCTGCCGCAGGACGGCCGCATCAAGCTGCCGGTGCGCGGCCGCGACATCGATTTCCGTGTCGCCACCGCGCCTTCGATGCATGGCGAAAGCGTCGTATTGCGC
>JAFAKZ010000022.1 GCA_019234745.1 Burkholderiales bacterium | reverse complement strand
CAGAAACTTGATGGCACGATGCACATCGTCCCAGGTATCCAGCATTTCGAGCAGCCTGGCTTTTTGCTCGTCGTTCAAGTCGCTTGGCATGGCGTTCTCCAGAATGAAAAAGCCCGCCAGATGGCGGGCCTTGATGTCCAATACGTTTAGCGTCGGCTTCAGAGCTGGCCGTAATAACCTTCTCCCGCTACCCCGTGCTGACCCTCTTGGGCGGGTTGGGAAAGTATCGCGGCCGCGCGGACAGCCGTCAGGGCGGCGGCGGCGACATAGCCATTGAGCAGCGTCGAAAGACGCGGATCGCACAGCCACACGTAGTCGGCATCGCTGAACTCCGTCCAGCCCTGCGCGAGTAACGGGCTGCCGGCATTGGCCGCCTCGATCGCCTGAACTTCGCCTGGCGCAAAACGCGCAAGGAAGGCCGTCTTGGTGATGTACAGCCAGGGCGCCGGATAGACCGGCGCGGTGATAATTTGATAGTCCATCGTCAGATCATCCTTACATAACCCATGAGATTCTCGCCCCCGGCGCCCATCATCTGTCGCTCCAGCGGCAGAAAGCCGGCGCAGTCGCCAAGGTTGCCAAAAGCGCCGGACGCTCCGTTCGCCATGATGAACAACTTGCCGTTGACGCCGCTGATACTCGACGAATTGGGAACCGAGGCATTCGCCATCACCCAGTTGATGCAGTCCGTCGAGTACAGGATGCAGTACCCTCCACTGGCATAGGCAGACGCCTGCATGTAGTAGTAGGTGCCGTCGTACGCAAAACCGCTGCGTGCCGGCATTGCGTTGATGGCAGCAGGCAGCGTGCGCACAGTCCAGTTGATGCCGTCGGTCGACGTGTAGTAGCTCGGGCTGCTGCTCACCGTCATCACGAAGTAGCTCCCGACATAGGCGATGCCCGAGATCGTGCTGCCGGCGACCGGCGGCGCACCGTGCGCGACCCAGGTCACGCTGTCGGTCGAGGTGTACATGACGTAGCTCGTCGCGTTGTAGATGAGCGCGACGAAAAGCGTCGGGCTTGCGGCGAGCGCATAGGCGTTGGAACCCGACCCGCCGGCCAGGCCACACTGCGCCCAGTTGACGCCATCGGGCGAGTTGTAGGCGATATAGTTCGCGTTGCTGACGCTGGTCGGCAGCGCCACGAACTTGCCGATCGTGCTGGCCCACGCGACGATCCAGTTGCCCGTCGAGGACTGGAGGTTCGCTGCCGCATAGGTCATGCCGTCCGAGCTGTAGTAGAGCGACTGGCTGGCGTAGGTGCCCAACACGATCTTTCCCGCGCCGTAGGCTGTGCTGAATACGCCTGCCGTAAAGCCGTTCCCCGTCGACCAATTCACGCCGTCGGGCGAATAGAACACGTTCGAGTTGTACGTGCCGGCCACGTAGCGCGTGCCGTTGTAGGAAACGTTCGCCCAGTTGTACATGCCACCCGGCATGGTGAACTGGTTGAAGCCCACCGTCTTGTATAGGGGATTCTGCACCAACAGGGGAGCCGAGGAAGACGACACCAGATTGCCCGACCGCAACCAGACGCTACCGTCCGGCTTGATGATCGTCGACTGGTTGCGATCCAGGAAATACTGCACATCGCCAACCTGCGAACCGCCGCCCGCAAAGAACTGATTCAAATTACTCAACGAATTCTCCAGTCATTAGTTGCCTGCAAATACACCAATGAGATCGATGCATTCGCCGTCGTCACGGCCATGTTCTGCGCCAGGCCCATGATGGTCGCCGTACCGCCCTGGGCAACGGTCAGCGCGTTCGAACTGAACGTCCCCTTGGCATCGAGCACCGGTATGGTCTGGCCGTTGCTCGGATTGGCCGGCAGCGTCAAGGTCACTGGGCCGGCCGAGGTATTCACCGCGTAAGCGGTACCCGACACAGCGGTCGTATTGGCCGCCACCACCGCCCAACCGCCCTGCCCCGCCAAGGCGTTGGCCACCAGGGTATTGATATCGTTGGTCGTATAACCCCAGCGCGTCCAATAGGCACCGGCCAGCGCCGGGTCCTGGCCGGTGTTGGCAGCCAAGGCCTTGTAGGTCAGCCCATTACGGGCAACGAACGCCTCATTGGGATAGGTCTGGCCGGCCGTCCACTCCAGGAGCGGCTGATAGACGAACGGCGCATTCGCTACGACCCCGATGCTCGCCCCGGTCACCGCGGCCTGTCCCTGCGCCACCGTCACCACGTACAAGCCCACATAGCCCGGGTCCGGCGCCGGGGTCGTCTGCGTGCCTGCAGGCGCCGCCACGCCCGCCTTGGCGATCACGCTCACCAGGCCCTGCCGCGCCGTGGCTTGGGCCACGCCATTGCCGCCCGCCCCGCCGAAGGGCTGCGCCGGGCTGGCCGAATTGTAGTACTGCAGCACAGCCGAGCCGGTATCCTGTTCGTTGTACGCCACCTCGATCAGGTAGTTGATGGCATAGCCAACCGTCGATGGCGCCGGTGTCGTCACCGTCACCGGCTGCATCAGGATGCCCTGCTTGACGATCTGGTCCACCTGGTCCGAGCCCAAGGTGCTGTACGGCGAATTGTCCACGGCTGCCAAGGCATACACCTCGCCTGGTCCGACCTGCACGGCAAGCGATGGTGTCGCTGTTGGCGCACAGGCCATTCCGTTGACCTGCGTCCCCTGGTAGACGACCTGCGGCATTTCCGCCGCCGCCAGCTTGCCCAACGCGACCAGCATATTGCGGTTGGTCTGCAGCAAATGCGTTTCCACCGGCACTTCCATGGGATAAACGATTACACGATCCACATATCCTCCTAGTTACTGATACCGACCCAGACCTGCGTGCCGATCGGCCTCACCGCCTCCACCGCCGCATAGATATCGAGGTCATACACATTCGGCGACGCGCCGTAGGCCGCGCCCCCGCCGCCGTAGCCCGCGGCGGGCACCCCGTAACCCACGGGCCCACCCGCCATCGGCGCCCGGTAGGCATGGACAAAGGCCTGGTACTGCAGTCCCGCGCCGTTGCCGAAGCCGTAGGCCCCTATGCCGTAGCCGCCCGCGCCATAGGCACCAAAGTCAGCCGGCCGCCCCGGCTCGAAGATCACCGGCACATTGCCCGTCACGCCCTGCAACACGTTCGCCACCGCATGCCGCGTCGCCCGTTCCTGGAACAGATTGGCCTTGATCGTCGTGCGGTAGCTCGCATCCCACTGCCCCAGCCGCCGCGGCAAACCGTTGCCGAAGAAATCCGCCGCGATCACGTCCAGGTTGTCGTCCGTCGCCGTCGCGATGCGTAGTTGCAAGCGCACGTAGGCGATCTGCGCGTAGACGAATGCCGCCGCCTGCGCCAAACCGTTGAGGAGCGCCCCAACCACCGGCCCGCCGTCGCCGAACCAAGGCGGCAATACGGCCTGTAGCCGCGCCAGCATGTCCTGCTTGTCTCCTAAAGCCATCTCTCCACTTCCTTCATCTCAGATGACAAGCATCGCGTTCGCCCGGCGGAGCCGGGCGCTCATCTGCAGCCAAATCTCGACGATTGCTAGCTGTTTTACTCCGCTCCCCCCGCCCTCGCCGCCGCGAGTACCCGCAAGGGGTAGGCCGTGGTTCTAAGGCGCTAAAGCGCCAAGAACACACGCACGGAGCTTCGCTATCGCTCATCAGTAGTCCCCATTGAGACCTCCACAAAATGTTCAGCTCAAAGTAATCGCGCCAGCCCGAATGGACTGGCGCACGTTGCCGGCGATATCCGCCGTCCCCCCGTTCAGCAGCGCCGCACTCACGTTCGCCACGCCCGGGCTCGCCTCCCACGCCACCTGTATCAGCTTGGAATACGGCAGGCTCGCCCCCAGCGGCAGGCTGCCGACGTAGTTCGTGACGGCGTTCGACACCGCAGCCCGTGTTGCCACCGGGTCGTAACCGCTCGCGATGCCGATGGTTGCGCTGAAATTCGCCGGCTGCAGCACGGGCGGATACACGTTGAAGCTCACCGACAACGGCCGCACCGCATCGATGGCCGCTGCCACCGAAGAGAGAAAGGACGGTGGCGGATTCCCCGAGCCGTCGTCCACCACCACATAGAAGTAACCAAGCTGCACGGCGCCGGCATAGCTCACGTTCTGTGCGATGTAATAGCTCGCCGAGGGCAAGACCTGCGCAATCGCGTAGGCCACCGCCCCTTGCGTCGC
>JAFAKZ010000326.1 GCA_019234745.1 Burkholderiales bacterium | reverse complement strand
TTCTCGAACTGGTCGGCGAGGCCTTGGCCGTAGGCGGTGCGGTCGTCGATGATGGCGATCTTCTTCATGCCCAGCTTCTTCACCACGAAGCCGCCCATCACGCTGCCTTGCTGGGTGTCGCTGGTCATGGCGCGGAAGGTAGTCTTGAAGCCTTGTGCCGTGTAGGCGGGCGCGGTGGCCATGGCAATCTGCGGGATGCCGGCTTCGGCGTAGACCTTGGAGGCGGGGATGGAGGTGCCCGAGTTGAAGTGGCCGATCACGCCAGCCACTTTTTCGTCCACGAAACGCTGGGCAATGCCTGGTGCTGTTTTCGGATCGGCTTCGTCGTCCTCGGCCAGCAGCTCGAATTTCACCGGCTTGCCGCCGATCACCGGGTTCTTGGCATTGGCGTCTTCCAGCGCGAGCACGATGCCCGCCTTCATATCGGCGCCGTAGTGCGCTTGCGGGCCCGTAAGCGGTGCGGCGAAGCCGATCTTGACGATGTCCGGGGTGCTGGCAAGGGCGCTTGCCAAGAGGCCGAAGCCGACGACCAATTGCGGGAGATGCAGCTGTTTCATGTCTTCCTCTTTTCTTGATGTGATGACGGGTGAAACGCGGTGGATTGTGAAATTGTTGGGTTTCGCTGCGCTCTACCCAACCTACCTACTCTGTCGCTCCCGCTGCGATTGAAATCCAGCCGTCGCACTGGATTCCCGCCTTCGCGGGAATGACGCATTGGTGGGTGCGTCAGCTGCGGCGCTCCGTGGATGGGATTGGTGCATTGCGCTGCGCTAATGCACCCTACGAAGACCCACTCGGGATCAGCATTGCTGTTCGCCGTCGACCAAGCGCCACAGCTGCAAGGGGTTGGCGGCCTGCAAGGCCGGTGGCAGTTGCGCGTCGGGCCAGTCCTGGTAGCAGACGGGCCGGGCAAATCGAGTGATGGCGGCGCTGCCGACCGAGGTGGTGCGGCTGTCGCTGCAGGCGGGGTAGGGGCCGCCGTGCACAGTGGCGTGGCCAACCTCGACGCCGGTCGGCATGCCGCCGAACAGTAGCCGGCCGGCCTTGCGCGCCAGCAGTGCGGGCAATTCCGGCCAGTCGGCCAGCTCATCCACTTCGGCCTGAAGCGTGGCAGTCAATTGGCCTTCCAGTGCCGCGACTACCGCCAGCAACTCGGTGCGATCCGCGCAATGCACCAGCAGGGTGGCGGGGCCGAAGACCTCATGCGCCAGGGCCGGTCTGCACAGCAGATTGGCGCCATTGGTTTCCAGTGCCACGGGGGCGATGGTGCCGCCCTCGCTATGGTCGGCCAGCAGCCATTCCACGCCTTCTCGCGAGGCCTGGGTCGCTACGCCGTCACGGAAGGCGCCAGCAATGGCGGGCGTGAGCATGGGCTGCGCTGGTTTGAGCGCCAGTTGCTGTACCAGGCGGTCACGCAGGCGTACGTAGTCCTCGCCGTCGATGGCCAGCACCAGGCCAGGGCAGGTACAGAACTGGCCGTTGCCCAGGCTGACCGAGGCGGCCAGCGCATCGGCGATCGCCTCGGCGCGGGCGTGCAGGGCATGCGGTAAGACGACGACTGGATTGACGCTGCCCATCTCGGCATAGACGGGGATGGGTACAGGGCGCGCGGCGGCGAGATCCATCAATGCCCTGCCTGCGCGCTGCGAGCCGGTGAAGCCCACGGCTGCGATGCCCGGGTGGCGTACCAGCCGCTGGCCGATGCTGATGCCGTCGTCGAACAGCAGCGAGAAGACGCCTTCGGGCATATCGAGCGCCCGTGCTGCGTCAACGATGGCTTGGCCGACCAGCTCGCTGGTGGCCGGATGCGCAGGGTGTGCCTTCACCACGACTGGGCAGCCGGCAGCGAGAGCCGAGGCGGTATCGCCGCCCGCGACGGAGAAGGCGAGCGGAAAGTTGCTCGCACCGAATACCGCTACCGGCCCGATCGCTTGCAGCATCGAGCGCAGGTCGGGGCGAGGGGGGATACGCGCCGGGTCGGCGGATGCAATGCGGGCGTCGACCCAGTCGCCGCGCTCTGTGACCTTGGCGAACAGGCGTAGTTGGCCTGTCGTGCGCGCCAGCTCGTTGCGCACGCGTGCTTCGGGCAGCCCTGTTTCCTGCGGCACGACGGCGAGCAGCGCATCGATCGAATCGTCCAGTCGTGTCGCAATGGCGCGCAAGAAGGTGCCGTGCAGGGCGCCGGACTGTGCCGCGTAGATGGGCGCCGCTTGTGCGGCCAGCCGGACGGCCGCGTCGACCTCGTCGGCGCTGGCGCAGTAAAAGCGTTGTGTCAGCGGCTGGCCGGTGGCCGCTGCTATGCCCTGGAAACTGTGCGGGCCGATTTCGCCTTCGCAATAGCCGATCAGAGAACGTCCTTGGAGCATGGTGCAGACGTCCTTATAGCGCCGGGCGCGTTGCCAGGGCGTGCGCGATCAGGCGTTCTGCCTGTTCCAGTTCGGTGCCGGCAAGCTCCAGCCGCGGCGGGCGCACGCGGCGATGGCCGGCGCCGACTTTCTCCTGCACCAGCTTGATCAGCTGCACGAACTTGGGCACGGTATCGAGGCGCAGCAGCGGCAGGAACCAGGCATAGAGGCGCGCCGCCTCTTCCCAGCGACCGGCGCAGGCCAGTTCGAACAGCCGTACGGATTCGACGGGCAGGGCGTCGACCAGGCCGGCGATCCAGAATTGCGCGCCGGCGGCCACGCCTTCGACCAGCACGTCATCGACACCCACGCCAAGGGCCAGCTGGTCGCCCGCCAATGCTTTGATGGCGGTGATGCGACGCACGTCGGTCGAGCTTTCCTTCACCGCTTTGACGTTGCTGTGCTCGCGCGCCAGTTCCAGGATTTGCTCGGGCGAGAAGTCGGTGCGGTAGGCGACGGGGTTGTTGTAGACGATGCAGGGCAGGTCGGTCGCCTCGATCACGGCGGCGACGTGGGCCTTCATCTCGCGCCAGTCGGTGGAGTAGACGTAGGGCGGCAGCACCATCAGCCCCTTTGCGCCGGCCAACTTGGCCTGCTTGGCCAGCGCCACCGCTTCGGCCGTCGACAGGGCGGCGATGCCGGGGATGACGGGTGCGTCCACAGCCCTGGCGCAGGTTTCGATCAGCGCCAGTTTCTCGTCGAAGCTCAGCGTTGCGCTTTCGCCGAGTGAGCCGCAGGGCACGATGCCGGTGCAGCCGGACTCGACGAGCCAGCGTACATTGGCCGCAGCGGCGGCGTGGTCGATGCTGAGGTCGGCGTTGAAAGGGGTGGTGATGGCGGGCATGACGCCCTGGAATTGCACAGTCATGACGAGGCTTCCGTGGAGTGATGGGGTCGATTGACGGGTGAGAGCGCCAGCGTGGCGAGCCGCGCGGGCTGAATGGGGGGGCGCTGGCCGATGTCGGACCAGCCGAGCAGCGTCTGGCAGGCGGCGCCGCAGATGCGGCCCTGGCAGGGGCCCATGCCGCAGCGGGTCTGCA
>JAFAKZ010000324.1 GCA_019234745.1 Burkholderiales bacterium | reverse complement strand
CTGGCTTGCCGCTGGCGAGGACCCGAAGGCCGACGTCAGCGGAAAATACTTCTATCACCTGAAGCGCATGACGGCGAACCCACAGGCGCTGGACGCCACGCTACAGGATCGCCTGATCGGTCTCTGTGAGGAAATTTCCGGCGTTGTATTGCCGGCGTGAACGCGGGAATAGTGACCGTACTGCAGCGATCGGCCGCTGCATTGGTTGAAGGACGTGATGGCTTTGGGACGAGTGCAGTACACCGCGGGCTGCTGGTTGTGGTCTGCTTGGAATCAATCACCGCGCCAAAGGTGACGGTTGAGCGAGGCTTGACGCGACCGGCGATGGGCGGGCGCATCCCTGAAACGGGGACACGCCCATGCCTCATCTAGAACCCGATCGTCAGCACCATATATTCCGGCTTGGGCGCCATGATGGTCGAACTCTGCGCGCTCACGTCGTCGTACGGAAAGCCGTAGGCCAGGCCGCTGACGCTGTGGTCGTGGAAGAACTTGGCGTAGTAGTTGGCCGGCGCCGCCTGGTACCAGGCGCTCGGCGTGCTCCATTTCGTCACGTCCTCCATCACATGGCGGTTGAAGGCCGCGCAGATCTGCGCCTCGATGGCCAGCTCCGTCGGGTTGCCGTTAGCCAAGGCGCCTGCCCCCGTCATCACATCCTGCGTGGTCGGCTTGTTCACCACATAGGTCCCGCCCACATAGGCGCCGTTGCCCAGGTTCACCTCCGTGAACTGAAACTGCCCGTTCGCCTGTACCTGGCCGTTGAACTGACGGCCATTCATCTTGATGGTCAGCACGTTGCTCGTGTAGTAGTTCCACACTTCCGCGACATAGCCGTCGAAGTAGCTGCCATTGGCCTGGCCCGCCGCGAAGCTGCTCTTGGCCGGCGCCATGATGCGGTAGGCGGTGTTCGGCGTGCCGCTGAACGCCTTGGGTGTTTCCGCCGCGTATTCCGTCAACAGCGTGGCGCGCGGCAGCGTGATGCCCGTCTGCTGGTGGAAGGTATGGTTGGAACCGTACACGTCCTGCAGCATCGGGAAGCCGAACTCGTCCACCTGCGTCGTGTTGATCCACAGGCCCGCGTTGTTGTACGTGAACTCGTACCAGTCGAAATAGATATTGTTGTTCGGGTCGGTCTGGTTCTGTGGGTTCGGGCCGGCGTAGCCGATATTATTGTTCGCGTCGGCCAGGATCTTGATGTAGAGCGGACTGCCCAAGGACACATAGATACGGCCCGAGTACATCTGCGGCAGCAAGAGCGACTTGCTTTGCGCGAGCGTGAAGAAGTAGTTGCTATAGTTCTGCCCACCAGCCGTTAGATGCCCCGGCGCCGTATTGTCCGCCACGCTGGCCTGGCTGATGGTGCCGTTGGGCTGCAGCCACGCGAACTGGTTGGTGGCCGGGTCGCGTGCCAGCACAGCCACGTAGACCTGGCTGTCCGGGTAGGCGCCGTTCGTGCCGTTGACCAGGTTGACGTTGATAAAGCCCGGCGTCACCGTGTAATTCGGGATGGCGCTGTTCACCGTCAGCGTGGCGCCGGCCGAGGTTACCGTGCCGGCGGGGCCCGTCACCGCCACCGTATAGACCGTGCCGCTGCTCGCGGTCGTCGTAGGCGGCGTATCGTAGGTCTGGCTGGTAGCACCCGCGATGGCCACGCCGTTGGCTAGCCACTGGTAGGTAAACGGCCCCGTACCTGCCACTTCCGCCGCAAAGTGCCCCGTCTGGCCCAGTGGCACCGTCTGCGCGGCCGGCTGCTCGATGAAGGACACAGCCGGCGTCGAACCTGCCGCCGTGTTGTACACCTCCATCTCCCACAGCGAGTAGCCGTAGGGCGTAGCACGCTGCGTACCGTACAGGCGTACATAGCGGGCCGTGGTGCTCGGGAAGCTCAAGTCCTCAATGCCGCCCTTGCCCTGCGTCTGCGTGTAGACCGTCGTCCAGTTCGCATTGTCATTCGAGGTCTGGATCTGATAGGCCGCGCCATAGGCGTTCTGCCAGAACAGCACAACGCGGTTGAAGGTCTGCGCCGAGCCCAGGTCGACCTCGATCCAGGACGGATCGACAAAGGTGGACGACCA
>JAFAKZ010000152.1 GCA_019234745.1 Burkholderiales bacterium | reverse complement strand
GCGGGCTTGCCGGCCTGCAGATGGCCGACCAGCTTTTCCGTTTCGCGTACCGAGAGGCCCTTTTCCGCCACCAGCTTGGCCGTATCGACCTGCTTCAGCACAGGCAAAGTAAGCAGCGCGCGGGCGTGGCCCATATCGATCTGGTTGTACATGAGCAGGTCGCGCACCGGCTCGGCCAGCGTGAGGAGGCGCAACAGATTGGTGACAGCGCTGCGCGATTTGCCCACGGCGTGGGCGCAGGCTTCGTGCGTCATGCCGAATTCGTCGATCAGGCGCTGCAGGCCGATGGCTTCTTCCAGCGGGTTGAGGTTCTCGCGCTGGATATTCTCGATCAGGGCCATGGCCAGCGCCACTTCGTCCGCCACCTTACGTACGACGGCTGGTACTTCCGTGAGGCCCGCCTTCTGGCTGGCGCGCCAACGCCGTTCACCGGCAATGATCTCGTAGCGGTCCACGCCCAGTTCGCGTACCAGGATGGGCTGGATCACGCCCTGGGTGCGGATGCTTTCCGCCAGGTCAGCCAGCGCGTGCTCGTCCATGTGCGTGCGCGGCTGGTATTTGCCGGGCTGCAGATAGTGCACGGGCAGCGTTTGCAGCTTGTCTTCCACCGGGGCGGTGCTGCCCAGGAGTGCGTCCAGACCGCGTCCGAGACCTTTGAGCTTGGCCATGATTTACTTTCCTGGAAAACGTTTGATCAGCTCGGCAGCCAGTTCCAGATAGGCCAGCGCACCGCGCGAGGATTTGTCGTAGGCGAAGATGGGCCGGCCGTAGCTGGGTGCTTCGGCCAGGCGGATATTGCGCGGGATGACCGTCTTGAACACCTTGTCGCCGAAGTGCTGCTCCAGCTGCGCCACCACCTGCTGGGCCAGCGTGCTGCGCGGGTCGTAGAGCGTACGCAAGAGGCCGTCGATCTCGATCTTGGGGTTGAGCGCCTGGCGCACGCGGCGCAGGGTGTTCACCAGGTCGGTCAGCCCTTCCAGCGCATAGTATTCGCACTGCATGGGGATGATGACGCCGTCGGCGGCGGCCAGCCCGTTCACGGTAAGCAGGTTGAGTGCGGGCGGGCAGTCGATCAGCACGAAATCGTACTGGCTGCGCACCTTCACCAAGGCTTCGCGCAGGCGCAGCTCGCGCCGCTCCAATTCGATCAGCTCGACCTCGGCGCCGCCCAGCTCACGGTTGGCGGGCAGCACGTCGTAGCCGTGCTCCGTGGCGGCCTTCACGTCATCCAGCTCGGCATGGCCCAGCAGCAGGTGGTACACGCTGCGGCCCAAGGCGTGCTTATCCACGCCGGAGCCCATGGTGGCGTTGCCTTGCGGGTCCAGGTCCACCAGCAGCACGCGCTGGCCGGACTGCGCCAAGCCGGCTGCGAGGTTGACGGCGCTCGTGGTCTTGCCCACGCCGCCCTTCTGGTTGGTGACTGCGATCACGCGGCTCATGATTGTTTCTGTTCCATCCAGACGAGGCAACGGTCAGCGTCCAGCCCTGGCACATGCAGGGCGACGGTCTCGCTACGGATATCAGCGGGCAAGGCAGCAATCTCCTCATGGGGGTGGACGCCCTTGAGCGCCGCCCAGCGGCCATGGGGGGCGAGCAACTGGCGCGTCAGGCGCACGAAATCGCCCAGGTCGGCGAAGGCGCGCGAGGTGATGATGTCGAAGGGCTCGCCCTGCACATTTTCGACGCGATCGCACACGACTTCGACATTCGTCAGGCTCAGTTCGATCACGGCCTGGCGCAGGAAGGTCGTCTTCTTGTGGTTGCTGTCGAGCAGGGTGACCTGCCATTCCGGCTGCGCGATGGCAAACGGGATGCCCGGCTGGCCGCCGCCGCTGCCGACGTCCAAGAGGCGCTTGGGAGCGGCAGCCGTGATGGGCGGCAAGGCGGCAAGGCTGTCCAGCAGATGCTGCGACACCATGCGTCCCGGGTCGGTGATGGCGGTCAGGCTGTAGACCTTGTTCCACTTGAGCAGCAGCGCAGCATAGGCGATCAGGCGCGCCTGTGCGGCGGCATCGAGCGCGATGCCGAGTGCTGCCAAGCCATCCCTCAGTTGTTTTTCTTGTGTTTGGCCGATCATGCGGTCTTCGTTTGTTGATTATCTTCTTTCGCAGCTGCGAAGCCACGCTTCAAATGGACAAGCAGCAGGCCGATGGCGGCCGGCGTCATGCCTTGCAGGCGCGAAGCCTGGCCCAGCGTCTCGGGACGGTGCTGATTGAGGCGCTGCTGCACTTCCTTGGAGAGCCCCGGCACCTTGCTGTAGTCGAGGTCGGCCGGCAGGCGCACATCCTCGATCTCCGCACGGCGAGCGACCTCGTCGTTCTGGCGCTCCACATAGCCTGCGTATTTCACCTGTACTTCGACCTGCTCCGCAACCTCGGGCTCGCTTACGCCGCCTGCTGCAACAGGCAGTGTCATCAAGCTTGCATACGTCACGTTGGGGCGGCGCAACAGCTGCTCCAGCGTGTATTCGCGCTCGATGCCCTGGCCCAGCACGCGCTCGGCGTCGGCCGGCTCAACCAGGCGCGGGTTCACCCAGGTCGATTTCAGGCGCTCCAGCTCGGCCGCGACGGCGTCGCGCTTGCGGCAGAATAGGTCCCACTGTTCGTCGCCCACCACGCCCAGTTGGCGGCCGATCTCCGTCAGGCGCAGGTCGGCGTTGTCCTCGCGCAGCTGCAGGCGGAATTCCGCGCGGCTGGTGAACATGCGGTAGGGCTCCGACACGCCGCGCGTGATCAGGTCGTCCACCAGCACGCCCAGGTAGGCCTCGTCGCGGCGCGGTGTCCAGCCGTCCTTGCCTTGCACCTGCAGGGCCGCATTCACGCCGGCGAACAGGCCTTGCGCGGCCGCTTCCTCATAACCGGTCGTGCCGTTGATCTGGCCGGCGAAGAAGAGGCCGT
>JAFAKZ010000142.1 GCA_019234745.1 Burkholderiales bacterium | reverse complement strand
CCCGTCACCGTGACGCGTTCGAGCTGTTGCGCTTGATCGTCGCTCTGCGCATGGGCAAGCGACACGAATCCGCCCAGCGCGATCAGCGCGGCGACGGAAATCTTGGTCCGTTGATGCATTAATACTCCAAAAGCGAGCGCTCGCACCAGGAAGACAAGCACCCTAGGACGCTGCCAACAGGCAAGGCTCATGAAAGATACCGGGACCGCGATTTTGCCTTTTGTGTCGTTTTGACGACATGAAATCGACCTTGGCTGCCGAATGAAATTTCATTGCGTCGCAATGAGCAAATGCAAGTTATTGATTTTATTGATAAAATATTTGATCTGACGTAATGTTTCAGTTTGTGCGCCAGCAAAAGTGAAGCAAAAAACCAACCGTTTTTTGCGATCCGAAACGATACATCGGCGTATTTGGACCCTGGGCATGCCACTTATCGCGCATGGCTTTGTTGCCGGCAACCGCCAATGAGCCGGGCGCCTGTCTGTTGCGAGGCCTCCGACGGGCTGTGCGTCCGTGTGTGAAGTTCCGTTGCCTCTCGGCAACAACAACGACAGGCTGAAGCCGCGCGGCTTTCGATTGGCCCTGCGTCTGCGCCCTCTTCACGCGACATTGCCGTTGTTGTTTCGTGCAGGAAATCAACGACTTGCGCGTGAAAAATAACCAATCGCGCAAGCAGTCGGTTTGGCGACGGCGCCAGACACCAAGCGCGACGAGGGTTTACAGCTAGGGGCCAATTGGAAACGCACCGGAAGAATGGCCCGCGACGACCCTCCCTAGAGCCCGCTGGCGATCTGCTTGCGAGTGCTCCTGCGCAGGGTCGTGTGGTTTACAGGCCTTCGTTTTCTGGAGAACACATGCACAAGCGCACCAAACTGTCTATTGCCGCCTTGGCGGCGCTCGGGGCCTTCAGTGGCCTGACTCACGCTCAATCCGACGACCAGACGCAAGCCTCCAAGCTTGAGCGCGTCGAAGTCACCGGCTCGCACATCCTGTCGGTCAATGCGACCTCGCCTTCGCCAATGCAGGTGATCGATGCGACGCAGATCGCCGCTTCGGGTGCGACCAATCTCGCGGACCTGCTGGCAACGAGCCCCGTGTTCGGTGAGCCTTCGCTGAATCGAACCAATTCGAATTTCCTGACAACCAGCGCCGGTCAAACGACCGTGAACCTGCGGAACCTGGGAGATGCCCGCACGCTGGTACTCGTGAACGGCCACCGCTTCGTTTCCGGCAGTCCCGGCAGCCAGGCAGTCGACTTCAACATGATCCCGACGGACTTCATCGAGAAGATCGAAGTCATGACGGGCGGTCAATCGGCAGCCTACGGCTCGGACGCCGTTGCAGGTGTCGTGAACATCATCCTGAAGCACGACTTCCAGGGCGTGGCCTTGAACGTCAAGGGCGGCAAGTCGGACAAGGGTGACGACTCCGACATGGAGGCGAGCGTCACGTTTGGCGCCAATCTCGCGGACAACAAGGGCAACATCATGGCCCACTTCTCCGCGAGCCAGCAGGGCGCCGTGTACGCCAAGAATCACGGCGTGCCGACCGACATGTACGACAAGGCCCTGCTGGACGGCAAGCCGTCCGACCTGTTCACGGCTCAGGTCCCGTTCTACTCGTCCTATTCACTGCTCGGCAAGTACACCTATTACGACGCGAACGGCAATCCGCTCGGGGTCAAATCCATTGACGCGAACGGCAACCCCATCACGCCGAGCACCAACGGTCCCGCCGGCGACGGCGTCGGGGCAACGGGCTTCAATCGTCAGGCTTACCGATACTTGGCTGTGCCGGTCGACCGCGCTCTGATGGCCACAAAGGGCAACTATCAAATCACCGACTCGAGCCAGTTGTACTTCGAAGGCACCTTCGCCCACAGTCGCTCTGTTGCCAATATCGAACCGCTGCCTTTGGCGTCGACCACCGTCTTCCCGGACACCGGAGGTCTGATTCCGCTGACCTTCAACGTCAACGGCACGACGGTATACAACCCCTATACGCCGTCATGGATGCAGTCGGCTGGCGCTACGCAATACGCGTTCACGCGCCGCATGGCAGACATGGGCCCTCGCACCTACGAGCTCAACAACGACACGTATCGCTTCGTGAGCGGCGTCAAGGGCGACCTGACGAGCACATGGTCCTACGATGCCTATGCCGGCTATGGCGTGACCAAGCAGAATCAGTACGGCACGGGTCAGGTCAACATCGTCAATATGATGGAAGCCCTGCAGGTGATTCCCACCGCCAATGGGCCGCAGTGCTACAACTCGACCGCTGCTGCACAGGGTTGCGTGCCGCTGAATGTTTTCGGTCAGGGCGCCATCACTCCGGCCGCCGCCGCCTACATCTCAGCCCCGGTGACGCAAGATTCGCGCGTGACGCAACGCTATGCGGGCGCCACGCTCAGCGGCGAAGCGCTTCAATTGCCCGCAGGCCCTCTTGCCGTGGCCTTCGGCTATGAGTGGCGCTCAGAAGCTTCGTCGACGGTCTGGGACCAACTGACCCAGTTGGGCCTCAACGGCGGCAACGCGACCCCCAACACGGTCGGTGCCTATCATGTGGGCGAGGTCTTTGCGGAAGCCCACATTCCGCTGCTGAAGAATCTCCCAGCCGTCAAGAGCCTGGACGGCACACTGGCTGTTCGCTCCAGCGACTACTCGACCGTTGGACATACCAACAGCTGGAACTCGGGGCTGGATTGGGCCGTCAACTCGAGCCTGCGCTTCCGCGTCTCCGACTCCGTGTCGACCCGGGCGCCCAATATTTCTGAGTTGTACCAAGGACCCGAACAGACCTTCCCGTCCGGTCTCGTCGACCCTTGCTCGGGCATAAAGGCCGGCGATACCAGCACACTTGGCAAGGCTTGCCTGTCTGACCCGGGCGTAGCCGCTAACGTCGCGCAGAACGGGCAGTTCACGCTCACCCAGGCTGACCTGCAGGGCATCAGCGGATACGTTTCGGGCAACCCGCACCTGAAAGCGGAGCAGGGCAATTCGATCGGCCTCGGCACCGTGATCACGCCCAAGTCGATTCCGGTCCTCGACAAGTTCGCGTTCACGCTTGACTACTTCTACATCAACATCAAGCACGCGATCAACACGATCGACCCGCAGTACGCTCTGAACCAGTGCTATGCCCAGGGCAATCCGACCTACTGCAGCTTCATCACCCGCTTCCAGACCGGCTCGGCCGCGAACAGCATTGGCGCGCTTCGCTATGTCAACTCGGGCGCAGCCAATACCGGCGGCGAGCGCACCCGAGGCCTTGACTTCACGATGGCGTATGCGGACCGGGTCGGACCGGGTCGCTTGAATGCTGACCTGGCCTTCACCCATCTGATGACCCTCTATGTTGTCCCGACCGACGGGGCGGCGCTGGAAAACACCAAGGGTGACGTTGGCGCAGCTGCGAATCGAGCTTCGCTCGATGTTGGCTACCAATACAACAACTGGGGCGTCACGGGTCGCTTGAACTACATCGGCCAATCGCATCTGGACCAGACCTGGCTTGCCGGCTATGGCTTCCCGTTCAGTTCGGGCAACATCGGCTCGGTCAGTTACGTCAACACGCAGGTGACCTACAAGCTTGGCAAGGCCCAGTTCTATGGTGGCGTGGACAATCTGTTCAACCGTGGCTACCCACTGATCCCCACGGGCGCCAACGCAAACACGACGGGCACGGCAACCGCCGCGGATGTTTACGACCCGATCGGTCGCCGTTATTACATCGGCCTGCGCTACCAGTTCTAAGCCACGAATCTGATGCATCGACGCGAGTCGATGCATCAGGCAACGCGAACGCCCTGGTCACTCTTCGGAGTGCCAGGGCGTTTTTCTTGTGCTTCGCGAACCGGCGCGGTTCGCGTCGGGCGCTTAGGCCGCGCCGGCCTTCACCCTCAAGCGCCACGCATGCAGCAGCGGCTCCGTATACCCGCTCGGCTGCGCCATGCCCTTGAACACCAGATCCAGCGCCGCCTGAAACGCCGCGCCGGCCGGATGGGCCGCGAGTGATCGGTAAGCCCCATCACCCGCGTTCTGCCCATCGACGACCTTGGCCATTCGCGCAAACGTCTCGCGCACCTGTGCCTCGCTCACGATGCTGTGATGCAGCCAGTTGGCAACGTGTTGACTGGAGATGCGCAGCGTTGCGCGATCTTCCATGAGGCCGACGTTGTGGATGTCGGGCACCTTGGAGCAGCCCACGCCCTGGTCGATCCAGCGCACGACGTAGCCGAGGATGCCCTGGAT
>JAFAKZ010000514.1 GCA_019234745.1 Burkholderiales bacterium | reverse complement strand
CTGGTTGTACAGCGTCGCCGACGGCGTCATGTTCTTGGCGACCAGCGGCGCGATGGCCGTGGCGACGGCGATCAGCACGAGATGCTCGATCGCAGGGGCGGAGGCGGGGGCGGATTTCGACATGGCGCGCATCATGACATGCGCGGTCGCCGGGCTGTCAGGCTGTCTGCGCGTTCGGCGTCAGGGCGCCCTCAGCTGACCTGTGCTCGACTTCCTCGTGGTATTCGTCGTCGATGTTGACGTTCCACAACGCCGACTTGTCGCCCGAGCCGCTGCGAATGGCCTCGGCGGCGAGCCTCGCGGACAGCATCGAGTGGTCCTGGTTGTTGTAGCGATGCATGCCGTTGCGGCCGACCAGGAACAAATTGGGAATGCCGTCCAGCCATTCACGCAGCGTGTCGAATTGCTCGTAGGCGGTACCGAAGTAACCGGGGTAGGCCTTTGGCATGCGGATCACGGTGGCGTCGAGCACCGCGTCTTCGTCGCCTAGCTTGAGCTGCTGCATCTCGCGCATTGCAAGCGCCTTGAGCGCCTCGTCAGACAAGCCCCAGAGCGAATCGTCGTCGCGTGCGAAGAATTCGAGCCCGACCCACACGGTGTCCGGGTCCGCAACCATGTGCGGGCTCCAGTTGTTGAAAATCTGCAAGCGCCCGACTTTGACGCCTGGCTCCTGGATGTAGATCCAGTTGTCGTGCAGAGGGCGGCGCAGCTTTTTGTAGAGCAGACCGACGGTGATGAAGTCGCGGTATTGCAGGCCGGTGGCGATATCGAGCACTCGCGGTACCGGCGCGGGGCGCAAAGCCTGGACGAGTTCGCGCACCGGCATGGTCGAGACGACGTGCGAGGCGGCGAAAGCCTGGCGGGTGCCGTCGGCATGTTCGACGGTGACGCCGGTCATGCTCTGCCCATCGCGCGAAAGCCCGCAGACCTTCGCGCCGCGGATCAACTGGCCGCCGCGCCGCTCGAACTCAGCCGCCGCGGTCTCCCACATCTGGCCAGGGCCGTACTTGGGGTAGAGGAAGCTCTCAATCAGCGAAGTCTGCTGTGCTTGCTGGCCCAAGCCGACAGCCCGCTTGGCCGCATGCACCAACGCTTTGCCGATCGACAGGCTCTTGATGCGCTGCGCGCCCCACTCCGCGCTGATCTCATGGCACGGCACGCCCCAGACCTTCTCGGTGTACTCCTTGAAGAACTGTAGATAGAGCTGGTGGCCGAAGCGGTTGATGAAGAAGTCTTCGAGCGTGCGCTCCGGCGTGACCGGATTGATCCGCGCGCCCACGTAGCTACCGGCAAACTGCAGGCAGCGCAACGGGCCCATCTTGCGAGCCATGTCCAGGCCCGGCTTGAGCGGGTAGTCGAAGAAGTTGCCGCCGAAGTAGATGCGCGAAGTCCGGTTACGGATCATCAGCACCTGCTCGTCCGACTCACGCGCGGTGATTCGCTCCCGGCCGATCAGGCCACTGCTGCCCTGGTAGGCCAGGCGCCAGCTCTTCTCGTCGCCGGCTCCCTCAGGCAGGGCGACCGGCAGCATCTGGCGCCACCAATCCATGACCCAGTCCGACTTCGAGAAGAAGCGGTGCCCGCCGATGTCGATGCGGTTACCCTTGTGGTTGACGGTCTTGGAGAGGCCGCCGATGTCCTGGCTGGCTTCGAGGATGGTGACACCGGGCCAGCCGTTACGCAGCAGTTCGAGGCCGGCGGTAAGACCCGCGGGGCCGGCGCCGATGATAATGACGGGGTCGTTCATGCGAGAGGTTCCAGGCGACTGTCGAGGGCGGTCTTGGGCTTGGCCGTGCTGAACAGCAGGGCCTTGCGGACACCGAAGTTGAAAATGAAGACGAGGCAGGCGGTCGCGAGCTTGGCTGGCAGTGGCGAGAGGTGCATTTGCTGAACGAACAGCCAGAGCAGCGCTTCCGTTAACAACAGACCGGCCAGACCAACGCCAACGAACAGCGCGAACTCAGTGGATCGGTCGCTAAGCCGATGGGCCTTGAAAACAAAGCGCACGCTGCACAGGTAGTTGCCTGTCACGCCGAGCAGAAATCCCATGGCGGCCGCGAGCGCCAGCGGCGCACCGCACCGGACCGCAAGCATCAGCACGCCGGTGTCCAGCCCTAGCGCGAACGCACTACAGGCGAAATAGGCGACAAACTCTCGAAGTGCCTGGTTGGTGGGCCAGGACTTAGCGGAATGTTGAGCAGTCATAGAGGTACTGGTATTGGTCGGCCCCTTGGGCACCCGGCACCTGCCAAACAGCACGTGCCGGCTTCGTGAAACGCTCGCGAGTAACGATATAGCCAAGGGTGGGCGACGTGCCGCAAATCTTCGTGACTTCCGTCTCGGCCAACGAGTCGCAAGAGGCGATATCGCCCGGTTTCTCGCCGAGGATGAGGCTCAATCCTTCACAGGTACCGCGTCGATCCATCAATGACTGGAAGACTTTGCGGCGGTTCGCGAATTCCTTGGCCGTGCCTTCATTGAAAAGAATCCCTGCACCTTGTTGTCTAGCAAAGTAGCTAGGCCTTTTGGCAATAAACCAGGTTGCTGCGAGATTGTCGTCCCAAAAAACCTCGGCCCCTGCTGGCAGAACGGCCTCGAAAGGACTTGCGCTGTGCAGATGGCTCTCCAAGAAACGCATTTGGGCCGTGCGACGATCCCACTGCCACGCGCCTGCCAACAGGAGCAGCAACGCTAGCGTCGCCGCAGCTTTTGCTGGCGGCAGCCCGCTATCCTGGCCGTCTCTCCAAACTCCCCAGGCCCACGCTAACAGCGCCAGCATGAGCATTGGCATCGACACCAGAGCGATGCCGGCCATGCTGAAGTTCATGAAGTTCGTGTCATCGCTCGGCAAGCTCGCGAGACCGGCAAAGTCCCAACAGCCTACGCACAAGAGGGCTAGAGCGGATGTCATCACACTGAGCCGCAGGAAGCGTAACGACACCGAATGTCCGCTGCGCCAAATCCAGAAGTGCAACAGGGGCCAGATCATGCTGAGCCATGTTGTCGGCCAGTGAAGGTTTGCCAGGCCCAATACGACGCCGATGCTTGCTGCAGTAGCGGGGCCGAGTGGTCCCTTCTGCCATACCGCGAGCAGCACGGCAGGCGTCAAGGCGATCGAAAGCGCCCGTACCAGCCAAAGTCCGCGCCACAACTGAAGTTGCGTGAGCAACTCGTTATGAGTCCATTGCGATCCCACGATTGCGAGTAGGACCAGGCTCAGGCAGGCAGTCAGCAGCGGACCGATCCATCCGCTGCGTGCCGTCGTCTCCTGGCGATACAGCAACCGGTACGCGCCCAAAAGCAAGGCCACGTCAGTTGCGATGGCGGCCCAGTCGGCGGCAACCCACTGACCGACGAGCACTTGTTCATTCACCTTGGTGACTTCAGTCCACCACCAGGTTGGATAGATCTGCAGGAGGGCGTTGAAAGGCGGTATCTGGTGCCAGGCAAGCGCTGCCAATGGCAAACCTAGCAATGGCAGCAGTCCAAGCCAGCGCCGATCGCGTGCCACCATCATCAGCCACAGTGTTGCGGCAGCGGAGAGGGCCATGAGCGGATGCAGGGCCGCGGAGACTGCCACCAAGAGCCAGGCCGACACCAGGCGCCCGTTGCGCGCCAGCACAAGTGACCACAGCGCGAGCGGTTCCGCCAGCGTGCGCGCCGTCAGAAACGGCTCGCAAAAGCTGAAGACCGACAGCCCACCATAGGTGGGGCGCAGCAAGGTGATGGCTGCCATTCCGAGCCAGCGCGTGCGAGTCGATAGCCTAGCGGGCAGCAGGCGCCACAATGCCGCAAGAAACGCAGCATGCGACGCGACCAAAAGAATAGGCTGGGTCGGCCAGACGTCGGCGTGTGCGAACGCGGGGCCGAAGATCAGCGAGTAGATTGAAAGGCTATCTTGCGAGCCGTATGCGAAGAACAAGTCTTCTGCAAACTGCTGCGGCCGACTTGCTCGGAGAGCCTGCGCCAGGTAAAGCACTGCATCATGTCGAAGACCGATGTAGGGCTGTGTGAACAACCACAGTCCAACGACCGTGGAGGCGGCGAGTAGTGGCGCGACGGTGCTTCGACGGAGCTGCAACATGATGTTGGACAAAAAAAGAGAGCCCACGTAGGAGCTCTCTTGCGGTTCGGAAGACTTGGGTATCAGGACGCCGAGTTCTTCATGATCGCGTTGTAGATCGTCGGATACGAAGACGAGCTGACGTTGGTCGTGATCGCCCAAGTGACGGAGGAGGTGCCGATATTGGCCGTCCACGTGATCGTCGAGCCGCCGACGCCCGCGGGCAGGTTGGTGCTGTTCAGCGTGGCAGTGATTGCGCCGCCGGCCGTGGTGGCGATGCCCGAAACTTCATTGGTCGGCTTGAAGGTGCCGTCCGCCGGCACACCGCCCGAGCCGCCGCCAATGCAGTTCGTGGGCGAGCCACCCTGCTCTTGGATGCATTCAGCCATGGCCGTCTTGATGGTGTCGACTGCCGACAGCGCATTGCCGATCTTGGCCTTGGTCGT
>JAFAKZ010000471.1 GCA_019234745.1 Burkholderiales bacterium | reverse complement strand
TCGCATGGCCACCAACTACAAGCTGGAAGTGGAAACGCGCCCACCGCGCATCCCCTACCGCGAGACCATCACGCAACCGGCCGAGGGCCACCACCGCCACAAGAAGCAGAGCGGCGGCGCCGGCCAGTTCGGCGAGGTGTTCCTGCGCGTGGAACCGCTGGCACGCGGAGAAGGGTTCCAGTTCGTCGACGATGTGTACGGCGGCGCCATCCCAGGGCAGTTCATTGCCTCCGTTGAGAAGGGGGTAAGGGCTGCGCTCGCCGCCGGCACGCTGGCGGGCTTCGCCGTGGAAGATATCAAGGTGGTCGTGTACGACGGCAAGAGCCATTCCGTGGACGGCAAGGACGTCGCCTTCCAGGCGGCGGGGCGCAAGGCCGTGCTGGAGGCATTGCGCGCAGCGAAACCGGTGGTGCTGGAACCCGTCGTCGCCATCGAGATCGCCTGCCCCGACAGCAAGATGGGCGACCTGGCCGCCGACCTCACCAACCGCCGCGGTCACGTGCTGGGCAGCGAGTCGCTAGCGCCGGGCAGCGCCGTGATCCGCGGCCAGGTGCCGCTGGCGGAGCTGGAAGGTTATGCGGGGCGGCTCAAGTCCATCACGGCCGGCCAGGGCAGCTATACCATCGCGCTCAGCCACTATGAGGCGGTGCCGCAGGATGTGCAGCAGAAGTTGTCGGCGGGTTATAAGGCTGCCGTTGAAGAGGATTGATAGGTAGGTTGGATAGAGCGCAGCGAAACCCAACCTGCGAAGTCTGGATTCCCGCCTTCGCAGAAAGGGCGCATTTGTAGGGTGTCATTAAGCGCAGCGCAATGCACCGCTTTTCAACCGTTTGGTGCATTGCGCTGCACTTAATGACACCCTACATCAGGGCAACATTTCCAACGTTCGTTGTAATGCCCCGCGCTGCCGCGCCACAAATTCACGCCCAGCGTCGCCCATGGCTTGGCGCCCAGCCGGGTCGCCCAGCAGTCTGACCAACCCGTCCAGGACGGCGGCCACGTCGTCGAACTGCCGCACCGCGTCGACCGCCTTCGCCTCGCGCACCACGTCGGCGAAATTGAAGGTGGAGGGCCCGACCAGCGTGGGCACGCCCAGCGCGCACGGTTCAATGACGCTCTGGCAACCGAAGTCCAGCAGGCTGCCGCCCATCACGACGACGTCGGCCGTTGCGTAGTAGCTGACCATCTCGCCCATGCTGTCGCCCAGCAGCACCTGCATATCGGTGGGCAGCGGCGATACGCCGTCCCATTCACTGCGGCGCACGAACTTGAGCTTACGTTCGGTCAGCAGGGCGGCCACGTCGTTGAAGCGTTGCGGATGCCGCGGCACCAGCAGCCAGAGCGGATTGCCGGGCAGCGTACGTGTTGCTAGCGCGTCGAGCAGCAGGGCTTCCTCGCCCTCGCGCGTGCTGGCGGCCATCCACACGGGCCGGTCGCCGAAGGCTTGGCGCCAGGCTTGCCCACGTGCCACCTGTTCCCCATCCAGCTCGAAATCGAACTTGATATTGCCCAGCACCTTGGGCGCGATTGCGCCGACCGCACGCAGCCGCTCGGCGTCCTGCTCCCATTGCGCGGCCACGGCCGTCAGCTCGGCCATCATGGGGCGGATCAACCCGCCGGCTTTCAGGTAGCCGCGCATGGAGCGCTCGGACAGGCGCGCATTGATCAGGTAGAGCGGCACACCGGCCTGCTTGCTCATATGGATAAGGTTGGGCCACAGCTCCATTTCCATCAGCACGCCGAAGCGTGGTTGGAAGTGGCGCAGGAAGCGGCGCACGGCGAAGGGCAGGTCATAGGGCAGGTAGGCAGTCAGCACGCGGTCACCCAGCAGTTGCTGCGCCGTTTCGCGCCCGGTGGGGGTCATTTGCGTGAGTAGGATCTGGTGGTCCGGGTGGCGCTCGATCAGCGCGTCGATCAGCGGCACGGCGGCGCGCGTTTCGCCCACCGAGACAGCATGCAGCCAGATGACGGGTTTGCTTGGCTTGACCGGGTAGCGTCCCAGGCGCTCGCCCCAATTCTGCCGGTAGGCGGGCTGACGCCGGCCGCGCCGCCACAGGTAGACAAAGGCCAGCGGCAGGGCGATTAGCCAGGCGCAGCGATAGAACGCGCGCCAGATCAAAGCCATGCCGCTACGGCCTTGTGGACAGCGACGACGGTGGGGCACTGGCCGATGCCGCCCAGAT
>JAFAKZ010000280.1 GCA_019234745.1 Burkholderiales bacterium | reverse complement strand
GATATCTCGGTGGACGGCGCCAGCGTACGCGTCGATACGCAATCGCTGATCAGCGTACTGGTGGGCGGCATCGCTTTCGAGACACTGCCCGGCGAGGGGACAGACCAGGCTGCAAAGGCTGGCCATACTTTCGAGCTGGTCGCCAACCGTGCCCAGGCCATGCGCCGGCCCGACGGCGAGTCCTACACCTACCTGCTGTACTTCCCGCAAAGCGTGCGCGGCTTACCCATCGGCGCACCGGTTGACTTCCGCGGCGTGGTGATCGGCGAGGTCAGCGACATTGGTGTGGACTTCGACCCGAAGGCCCTAACCTACCGCTTCCCCGTAGAGGTCCATATCTACCCCGATCGGCTGCGCTCCCACTATCGCCACCGCACGCCGGCTGATCGGGATCGCATCGATATGCATTCCCTGCTCGACCATCTGGTGACGCAGGGTCTGCGCGCGCAGCTCAGGTCCGACAGTCTGCTCACGGGCCAGTACTACGTGGCGATGGACTTCTTCCCGCAGCCGGCCGACTTCAAGATCAACTGGAACAACGTGCCGCAGGTACTGCCTACCATTTCGGGCGGCGTGGACGACCTGCAGGCCACGCTCTTGAGTATTGCGCACAAGATCGACAAGATGCCGCTCGAGTCGATCGGCAATGACGTGCATGCGAACCTGCGCGACTTGGACCAAGCACTGCAGGATATCGACAAGCTTGCCAAGCATAGCGACGTGGATGTGGTGCCGGAACTGAAGGCGACGCTGGAAGAAGCCCATCGTACGCTGGCGGCCGCCTCGCGCACACTGTCGAGCGACTCGCCACTGCAGACGGATACTCGGCAGACCATGCAGGAGATGGCCCGCATGGCGCAGGCCTTGCGCGCAATGGCCGATATGCTGACACACGATCCGCAGGCCATGCTGCGTGGCCGCCGCGATCCGCCCAAGACGGAGGAGGCGAAGCCATGAAGAAACTAGCCGGTCTCTGCCTGCTACTTGCGGGCTGCGCCAGCCCGCCGGCCACACACTACTGGTCGCTCACAACGCCCGTCTCACCGGTCGCCACGACCTGCAGCGCCACGATCCAGATAGGCCCGGTCATCGTGCCGGATGCCTACGACCGCCCCGACGTTGTCGTCACGTACGGCAAGCACGAGATCGCCTGGTCGGGCACCGACCAATGGGAGGCACCGTTGCCGAGTGTACTCGCCAGCCGCCTGGCAGTCGCCCTGCACCGTGAGCTGGGCACGGGCCAGGTCTACACCTGGCCCAGTATGCTGACCGGGGCGCCCGACTACACGGTACAGGTGCAAATCCAGCAGATCCGCGCCACCTTGGGCGGCTCCGTGGCGCTGCACGCCATCTGGGCCGTCAAGACAGTCAAGGGCAGCATTCGCAACAATACCGCCCTGGTCGAGCAGGCTGCAGGTACTGCGGGCTATGCGGGCGTCGTCGATGCGGTGGGAATCGACGTGGACAGCCTAGGCGCCGCCGTGGCGCGCGATGTCCGTGCTTCTGGCGGCTGCGCGCAGTCCAACGCGGGCTAGTGCCGATAGCCGCCGCAAACAATAAGGCCGCTGTTTCCCGCGGCCTTATGCATTGCTGCTACATCAAGCGTTGCTCGTTGGCGGCTTAGGCTTGGCGACGGTCGGCGCCTTTGCCGTGACCGGTTTCGCGGCGCCGGCAGCAACCTTTGCCGCCGGCTTGGCGGCCGTTGTCTTCGCAGCTGGTTTGGCTGCTGTGGCCGTTGCTGCCGGCTGTGCGGCCGCAGTTTTGGCAACCGGCTTGGCTACCGTCGCCTTGGCTGCAGGCTTCGCGGTAGTGGTGTTGGCGGCTGGTTTAGCAACAGCTACCTGCGCTGCCGGCTTGGCCTTGGCTACCGGCGCTGCAGCTGCAGCCGGCACTTTGGGCTTGGCTACGGCTTTCGGTTTCGGCGTTGCAACTACCTTGGCCGGTGCGCTCACCTTGGCTTTCGCCGTCACCGTACGCTTCGGTGCAGCTGCCTTGGCGGCGGGCTTTACAGCTGGCTTGGCCACGGTAGCGACGACCTTGGGCGGGGGCAATGGTACAGCGCCAATAGCGTTGAACTCGGCCACGTCGAGCACGAACAAGGCACAGATCTCGTTGTAGCGCTCCGTAACGCCATCTTCCATCGGGCCTGCGGCCGTCAGCACTTCCTTGGCAAAGCTCATGATGGTACGGCGCATCGCCATATCGGGCACCAGCTTAGGCAGCGCCGACAGCGCACGCTCTTCGTCCAGCATCAGCACGAAGGATTGGCGCTGCACGGACTGGCGGTATTCCGCCAGCGTAATGGGCTCGACGCGATGCTCCGCCACGATACGGCGCATCAGGTTGAACGGGCGCTCGTCCACCACGTGCCGGTCGTGGACATAGGCCATCACGCGTACGAAGGCGTCAAAGGCGCCGCCGTTTTCGAAGTCGTGAATGGCCGACTTGATATTCAGGCGTTCCAGCTGCGCACGCAGCGACATCGGGCCGCGCCGCACCTTGCGGGCACCCACCAGCATCGATAGCCAGTGCGAGCTGTACATGGCCTTGAACAGTTCTTCGGCCATTGCGTCACGCTGATCGCGGTAGCGGTCCAGCAGGTCTTCGATCAGATCGGACAGCTGCTGCTCGGCCTGTACGAAGGAATTCTCCTTCGTCGTGGGGGTACGCTTCTGCCGCACCGCCTCAGCCATGGTCGCCAGCGGCCAGAGCCAGGGATTGAGGTCGGAAATCGTGTAACGCTCGACGCGCGAAGGGTGTGCCGCGCGCATGGCCTGGGCCGTGAACTCGTTGCTCATGGCCTGTACGATGGGCGAGGCGAACTGGTCGTACAAGGCCTGGTTGATTTCCGAGATGCGGCGTACCAGTTCGAAACGATTTTCGTGCTCGCGACCATCGCCCAGCGCCAGGATGTCCTTCATCTCGCGCGGCTCAAAGCGGATCAGGTAGCGGCCCGTGACCATGTCCAGGTTGGGCATTTCCGGGCGCGTATCTTCGATCACCGCCTCGTACAGCCCAGGCGCCAGTGTGTCGATAAGGTCGATGGCGCTCACCAGTTCCGCATGCTCGCGCTGCGCCACGCCGGCCGACACGAAGATGCCCAAGTGGCCGATATGCTCGTGCAGGCAGTAGACAATGGTCTGGCCGTGGGTGCGGATATCCTCGGCGTCGACGTACAAGTCGGGAATCCAGTTCAGTGCCTGCTGCGGCGGTGTGATGTTGTCGCCCCAGGAGGCGAACACGATGATGGGTGAGCGGATATTGCGCATGTCGACGCGATGCACGCCGTCGGCAGAAGTAATCTCACCCGACGTCAGGCGGTTTCCGACGAACAGGTTCTGCGTGATCCAGTCGATTTCTTCGCGGTTCAGCAGGTAGTGCCCACCCCACCAGCGCTCGAAGGACAGGAAGCGTTCCGCTTCCGTATCGACGTTGGCGAACAGGTGATAGAGCTTGCCCCAGTAGGTATTGGCCGGGTTGAGCTGCTCGAAGTTATGCACGAGCCAAGCGCCGTCGAACTTGCCGGCGCCCAGGTCGCCCAACAGGGAGACGGGCCAAGTACCGCCCGCGAGCCCACCGTTGTAGCGCATGGGGTTCTTGCCCTCCACGCCGGCCCAGTAGGACAGCGGCGTGCCTGCCAACAGGATGGGGCCGACAATCTTGTGCGCGACCGACGCGAGGATGGCCAGCGCCCAACCGCCCTGGCAGTTGCCGATGACAAGCGGCAGGCCCTCGGCCTGCGGGTGGCTATCCACTACGCGCTGCATAAAGGCAACTTCGGCACGGCCCACGCATTCGATGGTCTGGCCCGGCTCCGGTTCGGGGAAGAACATGACGAAGTAGCACGGGTGTCCACCGCGCAGGGCCAGGCCGATCTCGCTATCGATCTTCGAGCCGCCGATGCCCGGGCCGTGGCCGGCACGCGGGTCGATCACCACGATGGGGCGCTTGGTCGGGTCGGTCGGATGCTCCTTGGGCGGCAAGATGCGGACCAGTGCATAGTTCGCAGGGCGCTCTAGCTCGCGGCCGTCCATGACCATCTCGTAGTCGAAGACCAGCACGGGTGGATTCCCCGCCCTGCCGTGCTCGAGGTAGATATTGCCGCGCTGGCGCAGCACATCAAGCGCGAGGATGCTGCGCTGGAAGCGGTCGGTCCAATATTCGGTCGCTTCCTGGAACAGGTTGGCCAGCGGGTGCTTTTGCAGCGCTTCTGCCATGGGCGGCAGCATCGGAGAGTTCATGGTATTAAGGCCCTGTCTTGCCTGCCGCGGGTGTTGCGGCCGTATCTAGCACGGGTCGTGCATACCCACTGTGATGAGGCACGAGGTGCAGAAAATCAATCGCGCCAGCAGATTGTGCGGCGCACCATCGTTAGGGTAGTGTTGATGCCCGTCAGGGTCAAGCGAATACTCTAAGCGCGTCGGCTCACTACGGTGCGCGAGGCACGTCGTTAGTCACTTCGCCGCTCGTCCAGCCACGATAGCTGACCAAGTTTGCACGCGTAATAAATTGTGGCGTCACCTTGATGACCGTTTGCGCGGGCTTCTCGCCCTTGAAGATCGCATTGCCCAACTCGACGGCCATCTTGCCCAGTATATAGGGGTCCTGCGTTGCTGATCCGGCGCTGGGGTTATGCTCCGCCAGCGCTTTTTCAATATCGGGAGAGCCATCCACGCTGGCGATCAACATTTCGTTGCGCCCTAGCCGCGCTGCCGCCGCGTTGGCACCTATCGCTTGGCGATCATTGATCGCGAATACTGCATCGATATGAGGATAGCGTTGCAGGTGCTCGGTCATTATGGCGGCGCCGCCCCAGCTAGATCCTTGGCCGCTGTCTTTGTCCGTAAGTAGTGTGATCTCCGGATATGACCTCAAAGCCGCATGGCAACCCGCGATGCGGTCATACACCGAGGAAACGTGTGGCCCGTCCTGGATGATGAACTTGCCTCGGCCGTGGATGGCATCAGCCAAGTAACGGCAAGCAATGGTCCCTGCCTGCACATTGTCGGACGATACGCTGCCGTTGGCGCCCGCGGCATCGACGTCCGCCGCAATTACCACGATGCCTGCCTGCTGCGCCTTGTGCACGTATGGGCCGACGGCAACCGGATCGGCCGCGACCAGCACGATCAGGTCGACATGTTGACTGATGAAGTCGGCGATCTGTCCTGCCTGCCGTTGCAGCGAAAATTCAGCCGATACCGTATTGATGCGCACCGACGGATTCAGGCCCGTCGCCGTGGCGTTGATGCCACGGACCATGGCCTTGTAGAACGGATTGTCGATTGAACCAACCGATACGCCGATGCTCTTGAGTTGCGTCGGTTCAGCCTGCGCGAGCAAAGCCAACGCGCAACATAGGGAAAAGCCCGCCCAACGCACACACATCGCGATCCTGCCTTATTGGAGTTTCTCATTCTAATGTAGTCCAAAGTTCTCAACTACAAGCGGCGTCAGAGATCGTTGCGTCGCAGCACAGCTACCCAGCAACCTGCAGGCCCAATAGCGCTATCATCACGGCTTGACTTACCTTGGTCACACCTCATGCCAACCACCATCTGGGACATCACGCCAGCCGTTACGCCTGCCATACCGGTATGGCCGGGCGACACGCCATTCCAGTTCGAGCGTATCGCCAATATTGGGCCGAATTGCCCGGTGAACATCAGCCGCATGACGTTGTCGACCCACACGGGGGCACATGCCGACGGCCCCCTGCACTACCACCCTGAAGGCGCGCCCATTGGCGAAGTCGACCTCGACGTCTACGTCGGCCCCTGCCGCGTCATCCATCTACATGCTGCCAACGGCGCCGTGGAACCGGAGCATCTGGCCAGCAAGCTGGAAAACTGCCCGCCACGCGTGCTGCTGCGCCTGTATGAGCACGCGCCGCTTGCGCAGTGGGACAGCGCTTTCCGCAATGTGAGCGCGGCCGCCGTCGACCATCTCGCTGCCCACGGCGTACGCCTGATCGGCGTCGATACCGCCTCGCTTGACCCGGAAACCTCCAAGACCATGGACGCCCATCACCGCATCTACGCCCACCGCATGGCCATCCTCGAAGGCCTGCTGCTGGATGAGATCGCCGAGGGCGACTATGAACTGATCGCCTTGCCGCTCAAGCTCACCACGCTCGACGCGAGCCCCGTCCGCGCCATCCTGCGGCCTCTTTGATACTCACAGGAAGCAATCCATGACCACACGCGAAGATTGCCTGCTGCGTGACAAGCGCGATCCGCTTGCTCCGCTGCGCAATGATTTCCTCTTGCCCGACGATATGATCTATCTGGACGGCAACTCACTAGGCGCCCTGCCCAAGGCCTCTGTTACCCGCGCCTACCAGACCGTCGCCAGCGAGTGGGGTGAGGGCATGATAGGCAGCTGGAACCAGGCCGGCTGGTACGAAATGCCGCGCCGCGTGGGCAACCGCCTGGCCAAGCTGATCGGCGGCGGTGTGGACGAGGTAGTGGTGACCGACACGATCTCGGTCAACCTGTTCAAGCTGCTGGCGGCCGCCTTAAGTCATAGCACGACGCTCGATCCAGCCCGTACCGTCATCGTATCGGAACGCGGCAATTTCCCGTCCGACCTGTACATCGCGCAGGGCCTGATCGAGCTGCTGGGCAATCGGCACACGCTGCGCCTGATCGGCTCACGCGATAAGCTTGACGCAGCCATCACTCCGGACGTCGCCATTGTCATGCTGACCCAGGTGGACTACCGCACGGGCCATATGTTCGATATGCAATCCGTCACGGCCAAGGTGAAGGCCAGCGGCGCGCTGATGATCTGGGACCTGGCACACTCGGCCGGTGCCGTGCCGGTGGACCTGAGCGCATCGGGCGCCGATGGCGCCGTTGGCTGCACCTACAAGTATCTGAATGCGGGCCCCGGCGCACCCGGTTTTATCTGGGTGCCCAAGCGCAACCACCTGCTGTTCAAGCAGCCGATTTCCGGCTGGTGGGGACACCGCGCCCCGTTCGAGATGAACCCGCAGTTCGAGCCGGAGGATGGTATCGGCCGCTTCCTGTGCGGCACACCGCCCGTTGTGTCCCTGTCCCTGGTGGATTCTGCACTCAGCGTGTTCGAGAAGACCGATATGGCGGCCCTGCGCACCAAGTCGCTGGCGCTGACGGAATTGTTCATCGAGCTGGTGGATGCCCGCTGCAGCGAATACGGCGTGGGGCTCGCCACCACGCGCAACACGGCGTGCCGCGGCAGCCAGGTTAGCCTGACGCACCCCAGCGCCTACGCTGTGATGCAGGCGCTGATTCACCATAAGGTGGTAGGCGACTTCCGCGAGCCGAACATCCTGCGTTTCGGCTTCACGCCGCTCTACGTACGCTTTGTTGATGTTTGGGACGCGGTCGATGTGCTGGTGCATATCCTGGCGTCGGGCGAATGGAAGCAGCCGCAGTTTCACCAGCGTAATGCGGTAACTTGATCTACAAGCCGTCCAAGGAAAGCAAAAACGGGGCATATGCCCCGTTTTTTCATCGGTCACGCGACCATCAAGGCGTAGCCGAGCCCTTCCCCGTCACCGTACCAAGCAGCACATCCTGCTTCGGCCTGAACTCCGAATCCGCGTAGAAGTGCAGCAGTTCGTTGCCATCCGACAGGCGACGACCCACCATGTAGAGCAGGTCCATATCCTGAGCACCGCCACGCAAGTCCCAATCGGGCTTGATCACGTCGCTGGGCTGGTGGTAGTCCTTCGCTATGTACTCGGCCTGCTTCTGCCGCCCAAAGGCGGCAGGCTTGCCGATATAGTCGTCACCGCCCTTGATGTAGAGCGAGGGCACGCCCATCTTGGCGAACTCGAACTGGTCGGCACGGTAGAAGGTGCCCAATTCCGGTGTGCTGTCCTGGATCACCGTGCGGCCTTGCGCCTTGGCGGCATCGTCCAGCAGTTCGTCCATGGACGAGTTACGCCCGCCGATGACGGCGACGTCGTGCGTCAAACCCCAGGGATTGATACCGTCGATATTCAGGTCGGCGACCGTACGCTGTAGCGGGTAGAGCGGGTTCGAGGCGTAGTAGCGTGCACCCAGCAGGCCCTGCTCCTCGGCCGTCGTCGCCATAAACAGCACGCTGCGCTTGGGTTTCTTGCCAGCCTTGGCATCGTTGGTATACGCGCGCGCCAGCTCGAGCAAGGCGGCCGTGCCCGACGCGTTGTCCGCGGCGCCGTGGTAGATCGGGTTGCCGTGCATCAAAGGGTTGCGGCCGAGGTGGTCCCAGTGCGCGCTGTAGATCACCCAATCGTTCTTGAGTTTGGCATCGTCGCCGTCGAGCTTCGCCACGACATTGAGCGTATCGACGTTGCGCACCTGTTGCTTGATGTGGAAATCCACCGTACCGCCCAGCTGGATGGGACGGAAGTCCGGCCGCGCGGCAGCACGCTTGAGCGCGTCGTAGTCCTGGCCGCAGGCCTTGAGCATGGTCTTGGCACGATCCAGGCGCAACCAGGAACGCACAGGCACGTCGCCCGCATTGCCGTCCGCACTGCGGATGCCGAAGTTCTCGCGCCCCCAGCTGTTCATGATCACGAAGTAAGGGTAACCAGCCGGCCCCGTCTCGTGGATGATGATGGCGCCCGCCGCCCCCTTGGCGGCCGCGATCTCGTACTTGTAGGTCCAGCGACCGTAGTAGGTCATCTCCTTGCCCTTGAACATCTTGTCATCGAGCTTGGTCTGGTCTTTCGGGTCCGGTACCTGGGGGTCGTTGATCAGCATGACGATGGTCTTGCCGTGCACGTCCACGTCCTTGTAGTCGTCCCAACCGTACTCTGGCGCCACGACGCCGTAGCCGACGAAGACCAGGTCAGAGCCCTTCACGTCGATCTGCTCGCGCGTCTGGGTAGAAGTGGCAACATAGTCGCTGGGCGACTCCAGGCTCTGGAGCGCAGCGGCACAGCCGTCGAATTTGACCGTGGGCTGAGACGCAATACCCACCATCGGTACCTTCTGCACATAGCTGCCGTCGGGGTTGCCCGGCTTCAATCCATACTCACGGAAGCGATCCGTCACATATCGCACGGTCGCCGCCTCGCCCGGCGTGCCTGGCGCACGGCCCTCGTAAGCGTCGGAACTCAGCACCTTGATGTGCTCCATCAGCTTGTCGGGAGAAATCGGTGCAGGCGGCGCGTCGGCCGCTTCGGCCTGGCATGCCAGCACGGCAGCAACGGTCAGCGGTTTGAGCACGGCAAAGCGGTAAGGCAAAAGTCGCATCGAATCTCCCCCGAATGAATCATGGCGTCGTATATGACGATTTTCTGATTTTGCAGCGTGTCTGCTGCCCGGCGCAATCCCAGTGTGGAATATGGACATGCAACGCTGTCACCGCGGGACTAATCTGCAACAGGTACTCCCTGGCACGGCTTGGCGTCGCCCGGGCACTACCGACAGTGTATGGGACTACCTATTTGATGGTCAGCAGGACCTTGACTGAACCGTCGACTTCCGCAGAATCGATATAGCCGACCAACTTTGGATTGCCGGCAACCGCCTTCTTGATCTCGGCTGCGCTTGGATATTCATGGGGCGCCATGGCGCGGCCCGTGAACGCCATTTTCGACCAATAGGCCTTGAGTTCGGTTTCCGACTTCTTCAGCACTTCGCTATCGAATTTCTCACGCAGCGGGTCGGACTCACTCAAGAACACCGGTGCGACCGGCGACCCATTCGCGAAATTGACGCTCTTGCCGAGAAAGATGGGGGTCACTTCATCCGCTGCCACCTTGTCGACGGGAGCCTTCGCACCAACCACTATTGCTATATCCGCTTCCGCCCGTATGCAGACCGATAGCAACAAGAGAAGGACAGGCAAGTTACGCACGGCCATGGTCATCTCCCATCCCTAAAACACGGTAACCAGCGAGACGGTTACCAGATTGGCATCGCCGAAGGTGTTCCCGTAGCCGCCTGTGCCGTTGGGCGATTTATCCTTTACCGAGTCGTACTGGAACTTCAGTGCTGCCGATTTGTGGAAGTCCCAGCGGACGGTGGCAGTACGCGTATAGTCGCGCTGCGGATACTGGTAGGTAGGCGAAGTATTTTCCCAGTAGACCGAATACGTACCCATGACGGTGAACTTGCCGAAACGGTGTCCCAGCGCCACGATACCGGCTGGCGCGGCCGGTGCGGCCCACGGTGCCGTGCGCTTGACTTCGTTCACCTCGGCCCGCACCAGCCAATCGTTTACATCCGCTGTGAATGCGGCCCCGAACACACGCTGCCGGAACCAACTTCCATCCATACCCGGCGTAGTCGCTCCGCCGGGGCCGGGATGTTCAGTCACGGCCAGCGCATTCTGCATATAGATCAGCCGGAAACCATAGTTGTCGTTCGAGAGATCAAGGTAGGCGCCAGCGATGTCCTTCCAATTACTTTCCGTATTGATTCCGCCGTTATACAGGTTGGTCCAATAGACATTGTTCTTCGAATCCTGCTCGCCGACCCAGCCGTTTGCCAGCAAGCCCCAGTCGCCGAAATTGGTCCGGTACAACACGTTCGCACCGTCATACTCGTAAACGTCCCAGCCGTATACGTCGACGGGCGGCCGCACCCATACGTAGCTGTAGCCGATGTAGTTGCTGTCCGCGTAGTAATACATGGGGATGCGCTTGCGGCCAGCCTGGACGCTCCAATGATTGTTCAGTTGGTAGGTCAGGTAGGCCCAGTCGACGGTCGCCTTGGCATCGTCCCTCACGTCGCGGCCGTCGAGCTGCACGGTCGCGCTGAGATCGTCATCGATATGCGCATTCATTTGCACGGCAACCAGGGATTCGGGCTGCGCGGTCCAACCCTTGTTATCGTAGACCCCTGCGTACTCGTAGTTCGCAAGAAAGCAGGGGCAGTGGTAAACCAGCCCCAGCGTGCTGTTCTGGCCGTTGCCGCTGAACACCTTGCCCGCGGTAAATGAAGCAAACCCGCTGAAGTTGAAGTCGGTCGCGTGCGCCACGCCGACGCATAGCAGCAATACAAAGCATGGCGTCCATACACGGCGACCCAGGTCACGGCGCTTACCCATCGTTGTCACTCCCGCACGGCGTTGAACAAGGCTGCCCTTGCTGTATAGACGGCCGCTGGAGCAGATGCAATGCAGCAAATATATTCTGTATCCGGTAGTGGACAGTGCCCGTGCCAACAAGAAGGGCCGCAACGGCGGCCCAGTTCGAGAATGGCTGACAGTAGCCGGCCGGCTAGCCGAAGTAGCCCATATTGCTCGACGGGAAGGCGCTGAGGCTCGGGAATACCTTGCCCAGATCGCCGGCAGCCACGCCATACCAGCTCGCCAAGGTCGCGCCCATCTGGTCGACTGACGTGGTGGGCAGCCAGCGGCCTTCCGAGGTCACGTCATCCGGGCCACCCAGGATCAACCGAGGGAAGGCGCCATAGGTGCCGCCCTTGACCGCACCGCCGAACACGAAGTGGTGGCCACCCCAGGCATGGTCGGAGCCGCCACCGGAAGCGGGCTGCAGCGTACGGGTGAAGTCGGACTGCGTAAACGTCGTGACGTTGTTCGCCACGCCCAGCTGGACGGTCGCATCGTAAAACGCTTTGAGCGCCGGACCGACCTGGTCGAATAGGGCTTTCTGGCGATTGAGCTGGTCGTTATGCGTATCGAATCCGCCCAGCGACACGAAGAAGATCTGCCGCCCAGCGCCGATGGCGTTGCGAGACTCGATCATCTTGGCTACCTGCTGCAGCTGTCGCGCCAGCGTGTTGTTCTGCCCGGCGAACAGGCTGGAGACACTGGATGTGCCCGTGAGCACAGGGTTGAGCTTGCTGCTGGCGTTCAAGCCCTGCTGCAAGACGTTAATGGCCGCCGCCATTTCCGCGTTGCTGCTACCCGCGTTGAGCAATTGCGTGTAGGCGCTGAAGATCGGGTTGCTGCTCGGGCTCTTGCCGAAGCCCTGGATGGAAAAGCCACCGCTGTCCGGCACGACAAGGCCAGTCGTGCTTGCGCCGTTACCGAACAAATTGTTGCCCGTTACGGAGATGACTGTCGGAATCGATATACCGCCCTGCAGATCGGCGATGCGCCCGCCCCAGCCGTTCTGCGGCGGCTGGTTCGACACGGCGCTTTGCCATTGCGCCTGCTGGTCGGCATGCGAGAACAGGTTCAGCGGGCGTACGCCGGGATTCAGCTGGTACTGCGCCATCGTGGTGGGCGCCGTCAACGTACCGACGTTGAACTGGATTGCCAGCTTGCCCTGGTTCCAGATGTCGGCCAAGGGCGCCAGCGACGGGTGCAGGCCGAAGTTGATGCCATTGAGCTGCGTCAGCGAGGACGCTGCCAGCGACAAGCCGCCGGTAAGACTATTGCCGCGTGCCGCCTGGTAGGCCGCATAGCCAGCGGTGTCGGTTGGCACGATCATATTGTTGCTGTCGTTCCCACCGAACAGGAAGACACAAACGAGCGCGCGGTAGTCGCCACTGGCCAGCGGTGCCGCCAGGGCGTTCATCCAGCCCACCTGGCTGGCCACCGCAACGCTGGCGGAACCCGCAAGGAACTGCCTGCGCGAAAGCTTCAGATGCGCGGTCATGTCAGTGCTCCACGGTGTATTCGGGCGAGATCGCAACCAAGAACAGCGCGACACGGGCGCGGGCTTGCGGGTTGCTTGCCGGTTGGTCGGAAATACCTTGAAGCACTGTCTGTTGCAAGGCGCTACTCATCGTGCCGCCCAGAAGCACGCGATTAAGCTCGGCCACCAACGCAGGTGGGCTCGCCGCCAGTGCCGTCCACTTGCTCAGGTCGATCAATGTTCCCGTACTGCCGGCAACGGTCGGGTCGGGCGCGACGCCCTTCGGGTTGAGCACGGCATTGAAGAAGCCCGTACGCACAAATGCAGTCGATGCACTGTAGATGCCGAAGGGTGGCCCTTCCAGGCTGGGCGTGCCGGGGAGCGCATAGTTGGGCGGATAGAAGTTGAATACCGTATTCGGCTCGAACACGGGCTCGAGCATGGCATTGCTGGCGCCGCGCAGATAAACGCCGTCGCTACTACCGCCCGTGGCGCGCATGAAGTGGGTGATTTGCAGGATGGGCTCGCGCAGCTTGCCGAAGGTGCTGGGGTTCGATAGCGCCTGCGCCTCCGGGTCCAACAGGATGGCACTGACCACTGCCTTCATATCGCCGCGCACGCCCTTGCCGTTGTCGTTGAAGGCGGCTGTCACACGTGCCACGTAGGCAGGGCTCGGGTTACTCGTCACCAGTTGCTGGATCAATTGCCGCCCGATGAAGGGCCCGACGTTGGCATGGTGGAAGATATTGTCGATCGCCCCGTCCAGGTCTTGTTGCGCTGTTTGCCCTGCGGGCAGCACGGTACCGTTGAGCAGCGTCTTAGCCGAGGCATCGTGGTGCGCCTCGACCGCGACCATGGTGCCGTCGAAGTTCTTGCGGCCCGGGAATACTGTGTTCATGCCGGGCCGCGGTGCATAGGTCCAGCCCGTAAATGCATGGGCAAAGCCCTCGACCGTCTCCTGCGTGTAGTTCGGCACCGGCTGACCATTCGCCATTACGGTCGAACCATCTGGGTTTAGCTGAACCAGCCCGATGCTGAACAACTGCATCACCTCACGCGCGTAGTTCTCGTTCGGTTCGGTACCGCGCTTGGCATTGGGCTTGTCGTTGTTCACCATATTCAGGTAGTCGCCCATGATGGGGCTTACCGTCACGGCATACAGGATGTCCCGATAGTTTCCGAAAGCATGGTCGAGGAAGATACGCTGGTAGTTGGCCATGGCATAGGGCTGTCCCACCTGTTGACCCGATGTCACGAAGACCTCACTCAGTGCCAAGGCAACGCGCTGGCGTAGCTGGTCGCTGCCCGTCAGCGCATTGCGGAAGAACTGGTTTTCTAGTGGGGAAACCGTGTAGTTGTCACGGAAACAGGTATTGACCGAACCACTTGGGCAGCCGATCTTGGAGTTTGGATCGAGATAGCTGAAGCCGGAGTAGCCCGTTTCAGTCTTGGTAAACTGGGTTGCTATCCACCCCGCGCGACCTAGCTGCATGGCCTCGGCAACGGACGCATCGGTGGGGCCGAACGAGCCCTGACTCAGCAGGCGGCGCGCATCAGCTTCGGACATCTGAGGCGCCGCGTGAGCGAACCCGATTGCAAACGACAACAAGATACAGAACCGCGCAATATTCTTCACATCTCGATAGCGCATGACATCTTCCCCCAAACCTATTCACGCAAGATATGACATCGGACTACGGCGCATCGTGAACTTATTGCATCAAAACACAACGATATGACAAGGTAATTTACAAATCCCTACAAGCCTTCATGAACGACAACAAGGCACACATCCGTCAGTACGCGTTCGCGCTATAGTGGCTGCCGAAGAACTCGCGCATCATGAATTCCTCTAGGCCAGCATTATCTTCAAGGCGTGCAGACAGTACGATGGTGCGGCCCAGTCGCTCGGACTCCCAGTTGAAGTCGCCCTGATAGTAGCTACGGATCAAGGCGATCATGCGGCGCACGATGGCATGGCGGATATCCTCGTTCGCACCCGCCTCCACATCGATCAGCTGGCGTTGCGCGTTGCTGATATTGCCGGTCCAGCCACGGAAACTGAACCGCGCCGTCATCGCATCCATGCGCAATATCTGGAATACGCCACTTGTCCCCGGTCGCTGCAGATTGCGGCGGATGATCTCATCGCGCCGTTGGTCTTCCGTTTGTTGCGGCTGCTCGGATGGGTCCATGCCCTGCTGTTGGGCCGCCTGGCGACGTGCGCGCATCATCGCCACATAGGCACCCAGATCCTGTGTGGGTGGCGCGGCCATTGGCGTTGGTGTAGGCGTCGCGGTCGGTGTTGGGGTAGGAGTTGGCGTGGCGGTCGGCGTTGGCTGCACGACCGCCTCGCTGTGCTTCGGGCGTGCTGTATGAGGCCGTGGCGTCGGCTGCGGGGCTGGCGCGGCTACGTGCTTCGGCGCCTGTCGGCCACTCGTGTCCTCCACATAGACCAAGGTCCCTTCATCGCCCTTTACGCGGACAACGATGGGCTTCACGGCGTGGATGAAGACGTAGATCAGCAGACAGTGCAGCAGGAAGGTAATCACTACCGCAATCAAGGTGCGGTGGCGAATGCGGATGGCCGAGCCCTCGTCGCGCCAGCCTGTCGCTTCGAGTGCTAGCGCAGACACGACCACCCCGCTTGCCCTTCACGCAAGGCTAATACGACCGACATCATTACCATATCAGGCCCAGCATCCTCTCAGGCGTTCCACGATATGGCGAATACAGCGGGTAGTGCACGTGCACATCACTCGTTAGCAACTTTCTTCGTGTCGGGCACCGTATCGCGCGGCGCCGCGTGTTTGACGTATTGATCGAGCCAGCGGTCCTCTTCCCACAGCATTTGCATGATGGACTCGCGGGCGCGGTAGTGATGTGCTTCGTTGGGTAGGAAAACAAGGCGCGCGGTGCCACCCAGGCCTTGCACCGCCTGGTATAGCCGTTCGCTCTGCATGGGGAAAGTGCCCATATTGTCGTCCATCTCGCCGTGGATCAGCAGCAGGGCGTCCTTGATCTGCTCGGCGTAGTTGAAGGGCGACATCGTCCCATAGACAAGTTTTGCATCCCAAAAGTTGCGATCCTCCGCCTGGAATCCAAACGGCGTGAGCGTCCGGTTGTAGGCACCAGAGCGCGCGATGCCGGCACGGAACAGCCGCGTATGGGCTAGCAGGTTAGCCGTCATGAAGGCGCCGTAGCTATGGCCGCCAATGGCGATATGGTCGCTGTCCGTCACGCCCAGCCGCACGACTTCGTCGACCGCCGCCTTCGCATCCGCCTCCAGCTGCTGCAAATAGGTATCGTTGGGTTCGGCATTGCCCTCGCCCACGATGGGCATGGCCGGGTGATCGAGCACCACATAGCCACGTGCCAGCAGTGCCTGCGGACCCCAGTAGCTGATGCGATTGAAACGATAAGGCGAATCCGTTACCTGGCTCGCCGCACTGGCGGTCTTGAACTCCTGCGGGTAGGCCCACATCAGGAGTGGTCGCGGGCCATCGCGCTTCGCGTCGTAATCGGGCGGCAGGTAGAGCGCCGCCGTCAGTTCCACGCCGTCGGCACGCTTGTAGTGCAACAGGCTCTTCTTTACGCCGCGCAGCTGCGGCGTGGGGTGCGGGAACTGCGTCAGTGCGGTGGCGCCGGCAGCGTCACCCAGCGTGTGCAGGTAAAAGTTAGGCCGCTCGTCCACGGACTCGCGCAAGCTGATAAAGCGCTTGCCTTCGTCGTCCAGCAACGCTGCCACCTGCTCGAAATAGGGCGCTTCCGAACGCCATAGTCGCGTGGCCTGCTTGGCGCCCAGATCGTAGCGATCCAGGAACGGGCGATCGCCTTCCGGGCTGGCGCCCTGCCCCACCAGGAATAGCGACTTGCCGTCCCCACTGGTGTGCAGCACGCGGCGTCCATAGGCATTGCGGGTCGCCGCCGCCTCACCCGGGTCGGCGTAATGGTCTTCCGACTTACGCGCAAACAGCAGCTCGGCCTGGTCGTGGGCGGTGCCCGGGTGGATGCGCCAGGTACGCGTGTCGCGCGTCTTCCACCACTGCTCCTTTACCAGGGCAAGGTCGTCGCGGGCCCATTGCACGCCTTCGAAGCGCCAGGCCAAATCGAGCAGCGCATGTGGCGCCTGAGTAAAGGGCGAGGCTTGTTCGAACAAGCGATCGCGGACAGCGGCATTGCCTGCCGGATCGCCACCATCCTGTGCCTCCACCCAGAACAGCGTAGCCGGCTTGTCGTTGCGCCAGTCAAAGTCGCGTGGCCCGGTCGGTACGGCGTCGTTGCCGGGCGGCAGGCGGTCCACCAGGGGGCGATCTGCGATCTGCTTGATCAGCTTGCCTCGGGCGTCCCAAACGGCAACCTGCCTGGGGAAGAAGGACAGCGGCACCAGGTAGGAGTATGGCCGCTTCAGTGTTTCGACCAAAACACGCTTGCCGTCCGGCGACAATTGGGCCTCAAGGAAAGGTGCGCTGCTGCCCACCAGTTCTTGCTTGCCGTCGACTGACACCATGGCGAGCTGGCTTTGCAGTTCCCATTCCAGCAGATCCGCGTCGTGTGGCGTCTTCAGGAGGTCGGCATAGGTCTTGGTCTGAGCCACCTTGCCGCCCGTCGTTTCCTGGGCATTCGGTCCCATCGGCGTTGTGTTGCCGGCCGCCATCGGCTTCTGGTGCTCGGCTTGCAACTGCACCAGCAGGTGTCGACTGTCGCCAGCCCACTGAAAGCCCGTGCCGACAATGGCATTCAGCGGCGAGCCGATCAGGCGCTTCGCACTTGCCTTCTCAACATCGACCAACCACAACTCGACACGATCCTTACTCCATTGGCTGAACGCAACCCACTTTTCGTCCGGCGACCACAGGGCATCCGCCACACGCAGATGCTCAGGCAGTCCCGCTACGGCGCGCTGCTTGTCGGTTGCCACATCCAGCAAAGTCAGACTATTGCCGAAATCGAAGCGGCTTGCGGCGCGCGTTCGCGGGTTGATCCTTAGCCCAGCCAGCTTCAGTTCCGGCGCCGCAACTTCGGAAATGGAAGGCAAGCCGGGCAGTCCGATCAACAGTGCAGTCCGGTGTTTCGGTCCAAGTTCGAAAATGGGCCCGCGAGGCGCATCGACGATGGCTTGCAGCTCGGGTGGAGGCGTCTGGTAGCCAGTAGCTGCAAAGGCAGCGGTGCTCAACAGCCAAGTACCAAGGGCAATGCGAAGGGACCGGGTCATGCAAGGCTCAATGATCGAATGATAAGGAAGCGGCATTGTAGCGGAAGGGGGCCGGAACTCGTATCCAAGCCCGATCCGGGAGTACGACTATCTCACGGCAGCCCATATTCGGCGGAAGTTGTTTCAGAACGGCAAGAAAATTTGCCGATATATGCGGAATCTGGGCTCGGCAATACAAAAGGCACCCATTGCGGGTGCCCTTTGCTTGGCGAGTAGGCCGTGCTTCAGTGCTCAGTCGCGATCATGGTCGCGGTGGTGCTCGTGCCGTTCGTCCCAGCCTTCGTCGCGATGCCGCTCTTCCGCATGGCGATAGTCCTCACGACGCATATGCTCCCAGCGCTCCTCCTCCTCGTGATGGCGCTCCCGCTCGTGGTAGGCGTCGCGATCTCCCATCCAACGTCCTTCCTCCATATACCAACCACGGTCGCCGCGAACCCAGCGCGGCGCTATCCACGCGTAACCAGGGCGCTCTTGCACCCACACGCCCGGCATCCACACGTGGCGTTCGCCGTTCCAGCGCCAGTATCCGGGTGCCCAAACGTAGCCCATGCGTGGTGCTGGCACCGCTTCCACGATCGGCGGTGGCGGCACGGTACTGTAGTAGACGTCGACGCCGGGGACGCCCAGCTGTACGCCTACCGATACCTCTGCGTAGGCAGCACCCGTGAGTCCAAGCGCGATGGCAATCATGCTTGCGTGAAATATGCGTTTCATATGTCCCCCTGGGGCCCAGGTGCCACTACTGGCACTGTGAAGAGTGAACTCAACTTCATCCGTCTGTACGCCAGCTCCGCAGGTAAACGCGGTTGGCATGTGCAGGGCCATACTAGGGAGGTGAAGGTGAATGGGGTCTGAACGTCAATCGGCACAATTTACGCCGAGCGATCGCGCATACGGCAACTGGTTGATTGACCGGTGCCACTCGCGGTAAGCCGGAGTATCGTGTCGCCCAGACTAGAAAGGACACGATATGCAATCACGCGCCAAACCCACGATCCTGCTGACTGGCCGCGTCCAATCGAGCCTGATGGGCCCTTTGGACAAAGAATTTGACGTCGTGCGTCTCTGGGAGGCCAAGGATAGGCGCAGCGCGCTGGCCGCAGTCGCCGACAAGGTAGAGGTCGTGGTTACGACTGCCATGTACGGCGCCACGGCCGACTTGATCGCCGCCCTGCCGCGCCTACGCCTGATTGCCAGCTTCGGTGTGGGCTACGACACCATCGATGTGGCAGCGGCGCACGCGCGTGGTATAGCCGTGACCACTACGCCCGATGTGCTGAATGAATGCGTGGCCGACCTAGCACTGGCCTTGTTGCTCGATATCACGCGCCGAGTGAGTCAGGCCGATCGCTTTGTGCGGGCAGGCCTATGGGCAAAGGAACGCTTTATCTATGGCACCAAGCTCGGTGGCAAAACCTGCGGCATCCTGGGTCTCGGTGCCATCGGCCTGGAAATTGCCAAGCGTGCGACAGCGTTTGGCATGCACGTCGCCTATTGCAACCGTAAGCCTCGGCCTGACGTTGATTATCGCTACATCAATACGGTAGCGGAACTCGCGCATGTATCGGACTTCATGATCCTGGCCGTGCCGGGCGGCGCCGACACCCACCACATAGTCGACCGCGCGATACTGGCGGCGCTTGGCCCAAAGGGATTTATCATCAACATCGCGCGGGGCGCCGTCATCGACGAAGCGGTGTTGGTCGAGATGCTGGAAAGAGGCGAGATTGCCGGCGCCGCACTTGACGTGTTCGAGCACGAACCGCGCGTGCCGGATGCCCTATTCAAGCTCGATAACGTAGTACTGACTCCGCATATCGCCAGCGCGACGCACGAAACGCGGCAGGCGATGGGCGATCTGGTGCTCGACAATGTGCGCGCTCTCCTTGCCGGACAACCCCTGCCAACCGCATTGGTGGTTGCCTGAGGGCCGCAAACGACGCACTCGCTTCCGTCGCTTTCACTCCACATTGCACGTTGTAGGCAGCCCGTGCCTGCTAAGATGACAGCATGAAGGAATCCTCGCCCCCACCGCGGCAGCCTCTGGTTTTCCCCCAGACCAACATCCCCCCTGCCATCCGTGAATTCAAATTCACGCAGGCGGACTTCGAGCGCATCCGCAAGCTGATTTACGACTATGCCGGGATTTCGCTGAACGATAGCAAGCACGACATGGTCTACGGCCGCCTGGCCAAGCGCTTGCGTGCAAATAACCTGAACACGTTCCAGGAATACCTTGCGCTGCTCGAAAAAGGCAACGAGGCGGAGTGGGAAGCCTTTATCAATTCGCTCACCACGAATCTGACGTCGTTCTTCCGTGAAAGCCATCACTTTCCCATTCTGCTGGAGCATTTGCGTAGCCAGCGCAACGTGGGCGGTCTGAATATCTGGTGTGCTGCCTCGTCGACAGGCGAGGAGCCCTGGTCACTCGCCATTACGGCCGCCGAGGCGTTCGACCAATTGCGCCCGCCGGTAAAGATCGTAGCGACCGACCTCGATACCAATGTACTGAAGACGGCGCAGGCCGGTGTGTATTCGGCTGACAAGGTGGACAAGCTGACGCAGCAGCAGTTGCAACGCTTCTTCGTTAAACGCCCGGACGGCCAATTCGAGGTGCGTGCCGAACTGCGCGAGATCATGAGCTTCCGGCGTCTCAACCTGGTCGAGCCGATGTGGTCGGTACGTGGGCCATTCGATGCGATTTTCTGCCGCAACGTCATGATCTACTTCGACAGACCAACTCAGCTCAAAATACTGCAGCGCTTCGCTCCGCTGCTACGCCCAAATGGCCTGCTCTTCGTGGGGCATTCCGAGAATCTATATCACGCCGCCTCGTTGTTCCGCCTGCGCGGCAAAACAGTGTACGAGCTGGAATCGGGCGAGCGCCCCGTCGGCCGCTAAGCACCTCACGCCAATAAAAAGGGCGCCATCAAGGCGCCCTTTTTGCTCGCACAAGCGAATCGATCAATGCATCTGCACCTTATGGTGGCTGCGCAGGTCGGTCACATACGCCGCAGCCTGGCTGCCGCCCAACGCTTGTTCCAAACTCTGTTCCAGGCTAGCACGGCGCGCCGGGTCGACCGGGGTGGCCTTGCCAGCCGCGACCTTGAACAGCGTATAGCCGTTTGGCACATCCTTACCTGCGTAACCGGGCAGTTTGGCCGCCTGGACGCCAAACACGGCACTCATCGCATCCTTGTCTAGGCCAGCACGGTTGAATTGGTTGACCGGGTTGGCGGCAGACCAGCTTAGCGATGGCTCGGCATCGCCCTTCTGCAGTGCGGCGAGCTTCTTCTTGCCCTCGTCCTGCGCCATCTTGGTCGCGCGTTCCAGCTTCAGCTTGTCGCTGATCTGCTTCGATACCTCGGCGAGTGGTTGCAGCGCTGCAACCTGGTGATCAACGACGTGCACCGACACCATGACGCCGTTGCCAAGGTCGACCGCTTCACTGTTGTGATGCTTGACCAGCACGTCGTTGCTAAACGCCGCTTCGCGTACCTTGTCGTTGTTCAAAGTCGGGTCGGCCGCCTTGTCGCGCGTCACCCAATCGCTGTGCTTGATGGCAAGCTTGAACTGGTCGGCCGCCGGCTGCAGGCTATCGGCCTGTTGATAGACGGCGTCATTGAACTTGTCAGCTACGCTGGAGAATTGGCTGCTAGCCGCGTTGTGCTGCAGACGCGCCACGACGGTCGACTTTACGTCGTCCAGCGATTTCGTACGAATGTCCTGCAGTTGGAGGATGTGGTAACCGAACTGGGTCTCGACTAGATCGCTGATCTGGCCCTTGTTCATCTTGAAGGCTGTATCGGAGAACGGCTTGACCATCGTGCCGTTGTTGGCGAAGTAGCCGAGGTCGCCCCCTTGAATTGCCGAGGCAGTGTCGTCCGAATTCTGCTTGGCCAGCTCGGCAAAGCGCGACGGGTCCTTTTTCAATTCCGCCAGGATGCCTTCAGCCTTCTTCTTGGCAGCATCGCGGGCCGCCTGCGGCGCTTTGTCGTCGACCTTGATCAGGATGTGGCTGACTTTGCGCTCTTCCGGAGCCAGCTCCGCCTTGTGCGCATCGTAGTAAGCCTTGATGTCGGCATCCGAAACAGTCTGGGACGCGGCCATATCGTCGCGCGACAGCACGAGGTAGTCCAGCTTGACGCGCTCGGGTACATTGAAGTCGGCATGGTGGGCGTCGTAATACTGCTTGATGTCGGCGTCGGAAACGGCCACCTTGTCCAGGTATTGCTGAGCCGTCAGGGTCACCGTGCTCACGTCGCGGGTCGTGTTCAGCACGTCGATCACGCGATCGGCAACCAAGGAGGAACTGACTTTGCCGCCACCGATAGCCTCCATCAACAGGCTCAGACGGGCTTGGTCGCGGACGCTGTCTTCGAATTGCTGTGGCGTCATGTGACTGTTCGCCAGCAAGGTCTTGTAGATGACAGGGTCGAACTGGCCGTTCTTCTGGAAGTCGGGTACGGCGGCAATCTGCTCGCGGACCATGTCTGCACCGGCCATCAGACCACGCTGGTCGGCCTCATTCAGCAGAACGCGACGTTGCACGACTTCTTCGACCACGCGAGGGCGCATGGTTGCCGGCACGTCCTGGCCGTGCGTCAGATTGGCGATGTCTCGCTCTGTTACCGCCGTGTCGTCGACCTTGGCGATATACGCCTGCCCCGCTCCGCTGCCACCCACACTGGTGAGGCCGGAACCAACAAGCAGACCCAAACCAACCATACCGAACGCGATTGCGACCATATTGCGGTTGCTGTGTACAAAATCGAACATGACCCGACATCTCCGCGCCGTATTGGCGCATGGCATTGCTGACAGGATTGACGACTGAAGGGCCGACGCGGCGGGAACCTTCAACAAAAAAGGGTGAACATAGCGTTCACCCTTTTCTCGATGCTTGGCGGAGCGGACGGGACTCGAACCCGCGACCCCCGGCGTGACAGGCCGGTATTCTAACCAACTGAACTACCGCTCCGCAGCGGCACGGACTTTACGCTTGACGACGAAGACCGTGTGTATGACTGGTGGGTGGTGACGGGATCGAACCGCCGACATTCTGCGTGTAAGGCAGACGCTCTACCGACTGAGCTAACCACCCGATCCGGCCCTTACTGCGGCCAGGCCCGTGTACTCAATAACAAGGGCAGGAAAGCTCGCTATTGTACTGCATCCTTCAGCGACTTGCCAGCACGGAATTTGGGTTGCTTGGCGGCCTTGATCTTGATCGTGGCGCCAGTGCGGGGGTTACGGCCGTTGCGAGCGCTGCGCTCACCAACGTAGAACGTACCGAAACCAACGAGCGTTACCAGGTCACCCTTCTTCAGTGCGCCAGTAACAGCAGCAATGGTTGCATCCAGAGCCTTGCCTGCAGCGGCTTTGGAGATTTCGGCTTCAGCGGCGATTGCGTCAATCAGTTCCGACTTATTCACTTATGTCCCCTTTCGGTAGGTAGAGAGTGCAACAGGTGGTGATTCGCACGAGCTTTATAGCAAGGCCATTTTTTGCATGTCAAGCGCAAAGCCGCGCCAAATATGGCGTTGCGCCCATTTCGTCGAAAATGCTTCACAATTGCCCGCCGCGCGGACCGATTTGCGCGGAAATGCACGCCAATAAAGGGCTTGAGCGGCTTGGAAAGCCGCCCGGCAAATACTTGCAACGCGGGGGCCGGGCACGACAGCGATGTTAAATCTGTCATGCCCTACCTTACCCCACGCCCGGTAATCGCCGGGCTATATTACTCAATGCTTGGTCGGCACCTCTGCCGTTGCTGCGGCTGCAGCGGCAGCCGCACTTGCTGCGTTGGCATCTGCCTCGGTCGATGCGGGCATCGGCTGCCGTTCAAGCGCCAGCGTCAGCACCTGGTCGATCCATTTCACCGGGTGAATATCCAGCTTCTGCTTGATGTTATCCGGAATGTCAACCAGATCCTTCTCGTTGCCTTCCGGAATCAGCACATGCTTGATGCCACCGCGGTGTGCAGCCAGCAGCTTTTCCTTCAGGCCGCCAATAGGCAACACTTCACCGCGCAGCGTAATCTCACCCGTCATCGCGACGTCAGCGCGCACGGGGATGCCCGTGAGCACCGACACCATGGCCGTGGTGATGGCAATACCGGCTGACGGGCCATCCTTCGGCGTGGCGCCTTCTGGCATGTGGATGTGCATGTCGTGCTTCTGGTAGAAGTCGCTCTCGATGCCGAGGCTCTGGGCACGGCTACGCACCACCGACAGGGCAGCCTGGATCGACTCCTTCATCACGTCGCCCAGCGTTCCGGTGTGGATGATGCTGCCCTTGCCGGCCAGTACGACCGATTCGATGGTCAGCAGCTCGCCACCCACCTCCGTCCAGGCGAGGCCGGTTACCTGACCAACCTGATTGTTCTCTTCGGCCAGGCCGTAGGTGAACTTACGTACGCCCAGATACTTGTCGAGATTCTTGGCCGTCACGGCGACACGCTTGTCCGTTGGCTTGAGCAGCAGGGCCTTGACCACCTTGCGGCAAATCTTCGCCACTTCGCGGTCCAGGCTACGCACGCCAGCCTCGCGGGTATAGAAGCGTACGATGTCGCGCAACGCCGACTCCTGGATCACCAGCTCGTTTTCCTTGAGCCCGTTCGCCTTCATCTGCTTGGGGACGAGGTATTTCTCGGCGATGTTGACCTTCTCGTCTTCCGTATAGCCGGCGAGACGGATGATCTCCATACGGTCCAAGAGCGGAGCCGGGATGTTCAGCGAGTTGGCCGTGGCCACGAACATCACGTCCGACAGGTCGTATTCCACCTCGACGTAATGGTCGACGAAGTTCTGGTTCTGCTCCGGATCAAGCACTTCCAGCAGCGCTGACGACGGATCGCCGCGGAAGTCCTGGCCCATCTTGTCCACTTCGTCGAGCAGGAACAGCGGGTTCTTCACGCCGGCCTTGCTCATGCTCTGCAGGATCTTGCCGGGCATGGAGCCGATATAGGTACGACGGTGACCGCGAATCTCGGCCTCGTCGCGCACGCCGCCCAGAGCCATACGTACGAACTTGCGGTTGGTGGCACGGGCAATAGACTGGCCGAGCGAGGTCTTACCCACGCCAGGGGGGCCAACCAGGCACAGGATAGGCGCCTTGAGCTTGTCCACGCGCTGCTGCACGGCGAGGTACTCGACGATGCGTTCCTTGACCTTCTCCAGGCCATAGTGATCCTCTTCCAGCACCGCATCGGCACCGGCGAGGTCCTTGCTGATCTTGGTCTTTTTCTTCCAGGGCAGGCCGATCAGCGTGTCGATATAGTTGCGCACGACGGTAGCTTCGGCCGACATGGGCGACATCATCTTGAGCTTCTTCAACTCGGCATCAGCCTTGACCTTGGCTTCCTTGGGCAGGCCGGCCGTCTTGATGCGCTTTTCCAGTTCATCGAGCTCGGCGCCCTCTTCCAGTTCGCCCAGTTCCTTCTGGATGGCCTTGACCTGCTCGTTCAGGTAGTACTCGCGCTGGCTCTTCTCCATCTGGCGCTTTACGCGGCCACGGATGCGCTTTTCCACCTGCAGGATGTCGATT